>JAJYFI010000049.1 GCA_021790955.1 bacterium
ATCGTCGGATCTCCGTCCTCGAAGCCAGGCTCGGCCATCTCTCCGGCCGGGCCTTCTGGAAGCGCCCTGAATGGCTTTTTGAAAACGCGTTGCGGCGGCTCGCGGACATCGAGGAGGACCTCCGGAGAGGGATCGAAAGGAAGCTGTCCGCGCTCGAGAGCGCCCTGGCGCTCGCCGCCGGGAAGCTTCAGGCCTTCAGCCCCTTGAAGGTCCTCTCCCGAGGCTACGCGATCGCGGAGAAGACGCCCGAGCGGAAGATCCTCACGGACGCCCGCCAGGCCCGCCCCGGCGACAAGATCCGGCTGACCCTCAACCAGGGGCAGCTTTCCTGCGAGGTGATCGAATGACGGCCAAAGCCAAGAAGGAACCCATCGAGAAGTCCCTGGAAAAGCTCGATGAGATCGTGGCGTCGCTCGAGGCGGGCAACAAGGGGCTCGAGGAGTCTCTCAAGCTCTTTGAAGAGGGGGTCGCCCTGACCCAAGCGCTCACGAAAGAGCTCAAGGAAGCCCGCCACGCGGTCGAGGTCCTGGTCTCCGAGGGCGGCAAGCTTTCCCGCCGCCCGTTGAAGGAGGAAGGACCGTCGTGAGCGACGCCGCCCAAGACGCCGGCTCCTGGGTGACGGTTCCCTTCACCGTCCACAAGGAGGAGTCCGGTCTCCGGCTCGACCGCTTTCTGGCTTTGCGCCTCAGGAAACGCAGCCGCTCGGAGCTCCAGCGCCTGATCGCGGAAGGGTCGGTCTTTCTGCGGGGAAGGCCCGCGAAAGCGGCGGCCCGGATCGTTCCGGGCGAGACCGTCTCCCTGCGCTACCCGCGCCGCGAAGAACCTCCCTGCCCCCACGCGAGCCTGCCCGTCCTCTATGAGGACGAGGACCTTCTCGCGATTTCAAAGCCGGCGGGAATCCTAAGCCATCCGACCGACCGCACCGTCCTCAACACCGCGACCGCGATCCTCAAGTCCCAATTCCCCGCCTTGGCGCTGAGGCTCGCCCACCGGCTCGACCGCGACACGAGCGGCGTCCTTCTGCTGGCGAAGAACGCCGAGGCGGCGAAGAGGCTCCAGCGGGATTTCCTGCGCCGGCGCGTCCAAAAGGAATACTTGGCCGTCGTTGGCGGCCGCGTCCCCTTCAAGAGGCTTGTGGTCGACCTCCCCATCGGGCGCGAGGGCTTGGGCATCCACGTGCGGCAGGTGGTGGGAAAGGGCGCTCCCGCGCAGACGGAATTCGTCCGCCTTGCGGCCTCCCAGGCCCATTCCCTGCTTCTGGCGCTCCCCAAGACGGGCCGTCTCCACCAGATCCGGTGCCACCTCGCCTTCCTGGGCTTTCCCCTCCTCAACGAGCGCCTCTACGGTGAGGACGGCGGCAAGCTCTTCCTCGCGGAGTTGGGCGCGGTCCGGGAACCCTCCTCCCCCCGCCAGATGCTCCACGCTCATCGCCTGAGCCTGCGCCACCCGATGACCGGGCGGGATCTCTCGATCGAGGCCCCGATTCCGGACGATTTTCAAGCCGTTCTGGCGGAGCACCGCATTCCCTAAAAATCCGAAGGAGGAATCTCATGGTCATTGAACGCATCCCGGCATGGCTGAGCCGGCAAAAAGTATTCTTTTACGGTTTTCTGTTCGGCATGCTCGCTTCCTATGCGGCCCAACGCCTGCCGGTGGCGGTCGCATATTGGAAAGCGAGAGCCCCCGTCCGCGCGCTGGCCCGGGAGGCGGGCCGTTACGACATAACCTATGACAAGGCGCTCCAAACCCCCTCGTCCGCGATTGGCAAGCCCGTCCAATGGCTCATCATGCACCCCAACTCGAAACTTTGGCTCTATCATGGCGACCCGAACAAGGCCGTCACGTGGGAAGGCGAGCCCCCTCCCATGCCGGAATCGAGCGGCACGTCCTCGTTCGAGGAAAGCGTCGTGGCCCGCATCGTCAGGATTTCCAGCCGGGGAATCGTCCTGCGGAGCGCCATGGTCGCGAGCACCGCTCCCGTCTCGATCCCGGAGCATTGAAAAAGACTCGCCTGGACGAGAGGCTCGTCGCGGAGGGGCTTTTCCCGACCCGCGCCAAGGCCCAGGCCGCGATCTTGGCGGGCGAGGTCTTCGTCGACGGACGGCCGGCCCTGAAAGCCGGGACCCCCGTCTCGCTCGATTCCCGGGTCGAGTTCAAATCCTCGCGTCCCGCCTACGTCTCCCGCGGGGGGCTCAAGCTCGAAAGCGCCCTCGACGCGCTCGCGCTTGACGTCTCCAGCCGGATCTGCCTCGACGTCGGGGCCTCGACCGGGGGCTTCACCGACTGCCTCTTGAGCCGCGGCGCGAGCTTCGTCCACGCCGTCGACGTCGGTCATGGCCAGATCGACGCCCGGATCAAAAGCGACCCGCGGGTTCGCAGCGTCGAAGGGCTCCACGCCGCGCGGCTGGCTCCCGGGATGTTCTCGCCCGCGCCCGATTTCGCGACGATCGACGTCTCTTTCATTTCGCTTACGAAGATCCTTCCCGCCGTCGCCGGCTGCCTCAAGAAGCCTTTCGGCATCCTGGCCCTCGTCAAGCCGCAGTTTGAGGTCGGGCCGAAGCTCGCCCCCAAGGGCGTCGTGCGCGGCGCCGAGGCCCGGCTCATGGCGATCGAGAAAGTCCGCGGCGTCCTCGACGCGCTCCTGCTCGAGGAGAAAGGCCTTTTCGAGTGCCCCGTGCGCGGTCCCAAGGGCAACGTCGAATTTTTTCTCCATCTGCGAAGCAAAGCCGAAGCTCCGCAATAAATCCGAAACGGGATCCGGATAAGATTCACATAGCTTCACATCATGCTCGACATCATCCCGGCGATCCAAAGCGAGGCCGCCCCCTGCGGGGCGGCCTCCCCGTTTTGTTCGATGCTCGTCTCCCAGCTGGGCGTCGCCCTCCTCATCGGCTGCGGGCTCCTCTGCCTCATCATCGCCGCCCGTCTCGTCGAATCGATCGGCTCCGCGGAATCGTTCTCGCCGCAGGACGCCCCCTCCCGCTAGGCCGCCGACCGCGTTCCCTGGCGCGCCAATCGGGAGAATGTTACACTAAGTTCGCGTATGCCACCGACCCTTCTTCTCGTGACCGATCCCGAGGCCCCCGGCGGCGCCGATTTGTTCTCTCTCGAGCTCGCGAAAGCGGCCCTGCAGCGCGGGATTAGGACCGCCATCCAGCCCATGCCCCGCGCGCCCAACCCGCGCGCCCCCTCCCTCAGGCGCTCGAGCTTCGCCAAGGACTCGGACATCGTGGTGGTCAACGGCTTCCAGATCGAGGTCTTAAGGACCGTGAAGTCCATGAACAAACGCGCGGCCGTGAGGCTCCTGGGCGTCCCCGTCAATCCGGAGAACGCCCCTTCCGCGGAATTTCGCGAACTCGCGGCGGCCGCCGACCTTCTCCTTCTCCCAAGCCGCCACCTCATCGACACGATGCGGGGACTGGGGCTGGGTCCGCGCTCGCTTCATCTCGTCCCCTTCGCCTACGACCGCATCCCGGCCGAGAACGCCGCTCTTCTGCCCTTGAGCGCCATGCCCCTCGTCGGCTTCCACCTCGTCTGCGTCCTTCCGGAGGAAACCGTCATGCATGAGTGCTTTGACGTCCTCCTCATGGCCTTCTCCCTGATGCCCAGCGACTGCCACTTGAGCGTCATCGGGGACGGCGCCGCCGCCCGCGCCCTCAAGGCTCGCGCCGGCAAGCTGGGCGCCCTCGGCCGGATGAGCTTCCTGGGGGAGCTCTCCCGCGCCCGCACCCACGAGCACCTGCGCCTGGCCCAAGCCCTCATCGACCCTTGCGTCCACTCCGGCTTCCCGATCCTCCCCTTAAACGCGCTGTCCGAGGGCTGCCCCGTCGTCGCGGCCGCCGGCGGGGGGCACCCCGAGCTGGTCGCCGACGGGGAAAACGGCCTCCTCTTTTCCCCCGGCGACCCGCGGGCCGCCGCCGAGGCCGTCCTGCGGCTGCGCCACGCCGACGGGCTCTCGAGAAAGCTCATCGCCAGCGGCATCCGCACGGTCAAGGAGCACACGTGGGAGCGCACGGCCCTCGCCGCCCTTGAGGCTCTGGAGCGGCTTGGGACGCAGCCCGGCCGGGCAGGGAGCATTCAATGATCGCGGCTCTCATTCTCGACTTGAACGCGGACCCGATTCTTCTCGCCTCCCAGGTCCTGGGGCGGCCGATCGCGGTCTATCCTCTCCTGGCGGCGAAATCCTGCGTCTCCGTCAAGAAGCTTTTCGTCGTCAGCGCCAACGCCGAGGTCCGCGCCATCGCGGCCCAGCACCAGGCGATCGTCCTGCCGACGCCGCCCGACCTCGAAAAGGCCCCCGTGGGCGCGCCTCCCGGCCCGCTCGAGACGAAGATCCTCGCGACAAGCCTTAAGGCGATCGAAGACGAGTTGGCGACGCACGCTCAGAAGCTGGATCTTCTCGCCCTCTTCTCCTTCGCCTCGCCGGCGGTCTCGACTGAGGAATGCCGCGCGGCGATCGAGGCCTTGGAAGGCCGTCCCGGCTTCGATTCGGCCGCTCACATTCGTCCGGCGGGCCGCTTCCACCCCGCCAACGCCTTGGTCATGCGGGGAGAGCAGCTCGAGAAGCTTTGGACGCCTGATGCCCCCTCCCAGGCTTTAACGGAGGCCTATCTGCCGGATTGGAGCCTTTTCGTCCTCCGTCCTGAAGGCGTCCGCGCCGCCGATCCGGCCAAACCTCTTTCGTGGCTGGGCCGACACGTCTTTCCGGCCGGAAAGGAATGGGCCCCGAACCCCCTCGTGGGCCGCGATCAGATCGCGGCCTTCGAGGCCTGGTTCAAGGCCCACGGCTACCCGGATCTGAGCCCCAAGATGGAGCTCATGCCGAAGCCCCTGCCCCAACCGTCGCCCTCCCGCAAGTAGCCCCTGCCGGCGATCGGCAGGCCCTTGGCTGCCTTATTCCTGTCCCAACGCGCGCCGGGCGGACGCGGCCCGGGCGGCAATGAGCTCCTCCCTGAAATGCCGCCCCTCCTCCCGCATTCGGTCGGCGAAGCCGCGGCGCTCGGATCGCATCTTGTCGTAGAAGGCCGAATAGGCCTCCCCCCGGCGCTCGCGCGGCATGGCGGCGAGGGAGTCCAGGAACTGCGCCTCCTCCCGATCGAGCTTCTGCTCGAAGCTCACCCGCTCGTCGCGCTGGCGCGCCCGGAAGCGGGACTCCTCCATGAAGCGCCTTTCGATCGCGTCCGTGCGGCGCTTCAAGCTCCCCGCGAGCCGGGCCTTTCGGCCCTCGATGTAGGCGGCGTAGCCCGAGCCGTCCGTCGCTTGGCGCGCGCCGCGGGCATGGGCGGCCTTATGGACCGCCGCCGGGATCGGCCTCGGGACGATGAGTCCCAGGCTCAGGATCGCGGCCGTCTTCGTCTTGTTCATTCGTCGAACCCTCCTCTGTCAGTTTCAGGGCCGTCGCGCCGATCGGCCGGCGGCCCCACCTTATAAACGGACGAGGGCTCGATTTTGTTCCCAAAAATTTTAAAATAAATCCTGTCCGACAAGCACCGGCAGCGCTTCGAGCCGCCCATGAACCTTCCCTCCCGTCGCCACCACCACCGATTCCCCTGCGATTTTCCCGTCCGTATCTACCGGGAGGGGAGCCTCGATATTCTGGGGGAGGGGCGAATCGTGGACATCAGCCTCGGCGGCTGCTCGGTCGAGGCGGCGGCCGCGCTCAAGCACGGGGAAGCCTGCGAGCTGCGCGTCGTCTGGAACAGGCGTCGGCGACGTCTCAAGGTCCGTCTTATCTGGATGGAAGCGGGGATCCTGGGCTTTTCCTTTCAGCCCGCGCCAGGACAGGAGGCGTTTTTAAGGCGGCTCGTGGAGGAGTTGCGCAAGGCCAAGGAGGAGCTTCCCTCCTCCCTCGACAAGACGATCAAGAACTACTGGGAGCTCTGAGTCCCGGCTTCCGGACTATTTGGAAGGGTGCGAGTTGCGGCGGATGAAGTCCGCCGCGTTGTCGTGCAGGACCTTGAGCGAAGCCTCGTGGGCGTAGACCATGTGCCCGGACTCGTAGAACTTGAACTCGATGTTCTTGCGCAGCGTGTCCGGGATCGGAAGCTGGCTCATCTCGTAGACCCCCTGGAAAAAGGGCGTGGCGAGGTCGAAATAACCAGCATTGAGCATGACCTTGAGCCCGGGGTTGTACTTCATCGCGGTCGCCAGATCCGGCATCACGTTCGTCGCCTGATAGAGGGGCTTTTTGGCCGCAGGCGGCTGATGGAGGTAGTCCCAGGATTTCCAGAGCGGGATCTCGGGCTTGTAGAGCTTGTCCCGGCCGTACTTGAGGACGCGGCGGACGTAGTCGTTGAAGGCCGAGACGTAGGCCGAGCCGATCGCGGCCGCCTGCGGGTCGTAGTCCGCCTCCTTGCTCAAGGGATCGAGGGTCGGGCCGGTGAAGCGGCTGTCCAAGCGCCCGGTCGTGTCGCCGGAGGCGTCCTCGAGGTTCTTCGCGAATTCCCCGCCCGTCACGCGCAGGTTCGCTTTCCGGATGTAATCGACGGGAAGCCCCGTGTAGAGGCGGAGCTTCGCGGCGATCGCGTCCCGGTCCTTCGCGGAAAGACTCCCCCCCGCCTCGAGCGCCCGCGCGTAGTCTCCCATCGCGAAGCGCTCGACTTCGGCCAGCAGCGCGGCGAGATCCTTCGGGGCCTCGGGCGGAAGCCTCTTATGATACCACGCCGTCGCCGCGTAGGTGGGCAGCGCGAGCTGGTAGGGAAGCTCGACCCCGGGGTTGTCCTCCGGGCCGTCGGGATTGTCCGCGTAGTTGAGAATCTGGGAGAGGAGGATGACGCCGTTGAAGTCCACCATCCGGTCCATCTCAAGCACCCGGGCCAGAACCGCCGAGCGGGTCGTTCCGTAGGACTCCCCGAAGAGGAATTTAGGGGAGTTCCAGCGTCCATATTTGGAGAGAAACTGCACGATGAAGTCGGCGAAGGCGTTCGCGTCCTGGTCCACTCCGAAGAAGGCCTTTTCCCGGCCCTTGCCCGCCACGCGGGAAAACCCCGTCCCCGGGGCGTCCACGAAGACGAGATCGCTTACGTCCAGGAGGCTGGCGGCGTTGTCGACGACCTTGTAGGGCGCGGCCGGGGTGTGGGCGTCGTCCGCGGTGACGACACGGCGGGGCCCGAAGGCCCCCATGTGCAGCCACACCGACGAGGAGCCGGGGCCGCCGTTGAATAGAAAAGTCAGAGGCCGCGCGGGGCCGACGCCTTTCTCGAAATAGGCGACGTAGAACATGCCGGCCTCGGGGGAAGGCTTGGGATTTCCCTTCTTGTCTTTCGCGGCGTTTTGGGGCACGTCGTCCCAGCCCTTCGGGTGGACGACCAGCGTCCCCGCGTGGGCCTCGTAGGAGACGCGGCGGCCGCCGGCCACGACGGAGCCCTGGCTGGCGACGTCCTCGGGCTTGAAGGCGGGCGCCTCCTGCGAGATAGCGGCGGCGTCGACGGTCTTGGCGGCGGCCGGGCGCGGGGAGATGGCAAGCAAGGCGAGGGCCGGAAGGATCGTCATGGGCGTGCGCAGATCATAGCCCAGTTGCGCCCGCGGGATCAATGAGACGAAACGTTGCGAGGACGGCTACGTCAAACGTCGCCTGAGAAGCGGCATGGCCGCGGCGTGCCGATGAAAGTCTCAGCGTCAGACTTTGACTTTTTAACTTTTGCGACACGCCATGCCTGCTCGAAGGGCAAGAACTCAAAATTCAAAGTCTGACACGGTATCCTAGCTATTATTTCTTGCTCGCCTTGCGCGGAGGCGACTAGGGCGCGGGATGGCGAGCGGCGTAGGCGTCGACGAGCGTCCGGATCATCTTTTGATAGGGCGCATGGTATCGGCGTCCCGCCCTTTTAAAGAACTCGACGCTTGATTTCGTCAACGTCATCGTGACCTTGACGCCTTCTTCTTTCTTGAAAGCCAACTTCCTGGGCGGCGGCAGGAAATCCACCACAACCCTCAGCCGGCCCAGCGGCTCATCCGTGTAACGAATTCTCTTTTTCATAGATCGCCTTCCCTTTCCTCCAATAGCCGGCCCCGATGACGCGAATTATGCGCCCGCGATAGGTAAACCGAACCGTCAAAATACCGCCGCCCGCCTTGCCGAAGCAATAAAAACGCTTTTCCGAATGGCTATGCCCGATATCTTCGGCGATGACGCGGCGCGGATCAGAGAAGGCGCACTGCGCCAGATCGAACGACACGCCGTGCTTGGCTTGATTCTCGCGGTTCTTGCCATCGTCCCACTCGAAATGGACCACAAGCAAGTATAGCATGGCTTCCGCCATTTAGCCATATCATCGTATGGCTCATTTTTACATAGCGCCGCAAAATCCCGCGGACTCCGATAGGTCCCGCGCTCCTATGGGACGCCAAAACGGATACCCCGGGGCCCGTCAAAGCTAGAAGGTGGAAGGGAGGGCAAAAACTCCTCCTTCGAC
>JAJYFI010000050.1 GCA_021790955.1 bacterium
CGCCTGCGCGCTCGCCGCATGGCTCCTCATCCGCTTCGCCGCGGGAGCCCCCAGGATCCGGCGCGCCCCCACTTGGGCGTGCGGCCTTCCGGGACTCTCGCCGCGCATGGAGTATTCCGCGACGGCTTACGCGAAGCCTTTCAGGATGCTTTTCTCCTTTTTTTACCGCCCCATCCGCGAGGTCCGGCGCGACTGCGTCGCGAGCCCCTATTTCCCCTCCGGCATCCATTACGCGAGCTCCGTCACCTCCCTTTTTAAGGAAAAGCTCTACCGCCCCGCGGCAGAACTGCTTCTCAAGCTCTCCGGGGCGGCGCGGCGGCTTCAGGCGGGAGACGTCAACCTCTATTTGGGCTATCTGTCGGCGACGCTGACGGGTCTGCTGCTTCTTGCGGTATGGAGGCTCCATTGAACGCCGGGTTCGCCTTTCAGGGGATCGTTATTTTCTTGGCGGCCCCGCTTGCCGCAGGCGTTCTCCGCAAGCTCAAAGCCGTTCTGCAGAACCGCCTCGGCGCTCCCGTTGTCCAGCCTTATCGGGATCTCCGCAAGCTTTTGGGCAAGGAGGAGGTGGTTTCCGGGACGGCCTCGGGACTTTTCCGCGTCGCCCCATATGTCGTCTTCGCGGCCACGGCGGGGGCCTGTTCTCTCGTCCCCGTGGTCCTGGCGCGCATGGCGACGGCGGGTGGCGCGTGGGGCGATCTCGTCGTCCTTGTGGGGCTCCTGGCGCTCGGGAGATTCGCCCTGGCCCTCGGGGCGCTGGAGGCCGGAAGCGCTTTCGGCGGGATGGGATCGAGCCGAGAGATGATGGTGTCCTCTCTGGCGGAGCCCGCCCTCTTGACGGCCCTGTTCGTCGCGGCGCTCGAGGCCCGCACGAGCGAAGCAGGCCGCATCGCGGCGCATGTCGCGCGGACCGGCGGCGCGGCCTTCGGACCCGGATCGGCCTTCGCCCTCGCGGCCCTCTTTCTCGTGGCCCTTGCTGAATGCGGGCGGCTGCCCGTCGACAACCCTTCGACGCATCTCGAGCTCACGATGATCCACGAGGCCATGATCCTCGAGTATTCGGGGCGTTCCTTGGCTCTCATCGAGTGGGCGTCGCAGGCGAGGCTCCTCCTTTTCATGACTCTTCTCGTCGATCTCTTCCTGCCCTGGGGGATCGCTCTCGACGCCTCCGCCGCGGCGCTGGCCCTGGGGGCCGCCGTCTACGCCCTCAAGATCGCGGGGCTCTGCGCGGTGCTGGCGTTCGCCGAGACCTCGACCGCGAAGCTGAGGCTTTTTCGCGTCCCGGACTTTCTCGGCGCCGCCTTCGTGCTGGCCCTCATCGGGCTCTTCTCCCAGGGCTTCATCCAGTGGGGGCTCTGACGGACATGACGCGATCGATCGCCTTCCTCTGCGCCCTGGCCCTCGCCTGCGCTTTCGGGATGCTCGCTTTCAGGAACCCGAGGCTCTCCCTGCGCGCCTACGCGGCGCAGTCGATCCTCCTCGGCCTGGCGGCCTTCTCCCTTGCCTCCGGCGCCGGCGAACCAGCCCTTTGGGCCTTCGCGGCGCTGGCCGTCTTGATCAAGGGCTTCGTCGTCCCGGCCATCCTCGGCCAGGCGGCGGAGGCATCGGGCTCCGAGCGCGCCCCCAGTCCCTTCGTCTCCTACCCCCTTTCGATGTTGGCGGGCGCTGGATTCGCTTTGCTCTCTTACGCCGTCGTCGGCCCCCTCGCGGGGGAGCGCCCCGCGGCGGCGCGCGGCTTCGCGTTGGCCCTGACCTTGATGCAGATGGGGCTGTGGATCATGGTGAGCCGCCGCCGGGCCCTGATGCAGGCTCTGGGGCTTCTCGTCGTCGAAAACGGGCTTTTCGTCGCGGCGCTCGCGACCGGCTTCGGCATGCCCATGGTGGTCGAGCTCGGCCTCGCCTTCGACCTGTTGGTGGCGGTCGGGGTCCTCGGGATTCTCATCTCGAGGATCCACGGCGTTTTGTCCTCGGCGGACACGGCGCGGCTCAACCGGCTGAGGGGGTGAGGCGGTGAATCTTCCCGCCTGGTCGATCCTCGTGGCGCCCATCGCGACCGCAGGGCTCTTCCTGATCGCCCCGAGCCCAGCCGCAGTCGCGCGGCTCAGCCGCTGGGGTTCCGCCGCGGCCTTGGCCGTGAGCGCCTGGCTTGCGCGCGCGGCGATCGAGCGTCCCGCGGTCTCAAGCCACGGCCTGCTCCTTGATCCGTTGGGGGCCTACCTGGCGGTGCTCGTCTCCTTCCTGGTCCTTGCCGCTTCGCTCGCCTCGGAGCGCTTTTTAAGGGGAGAAACGGAGGACGGCAAGCCGTCCATCGCCGCGTGGAGGGCTTACTACGGCCTGCTGCACTTATTCGCGGCCTCCATGCTTCTCGTGCCCATCGCGGACAACTTGGGGATTCTCTGGGTGGCCGTGGAGGCGACGACGCTCTCCTCGGCCTTTCTGGTCGGATTTCACCGCCATCGCCATGCGTTGGAGGCCGCGTGGAAATACGTCGTCTTGTGCTCGGTCGGGCTCGCCTTCGCCCTCTTTGGGACGATCCTCCTCCACGAGGCCGGCGCTCGGTCGGGCGTGGGGGCTACCCTCGACTGGACGGCCTTCGTGGCCGCGGCGCCGAGGCTCGATCCGAGGATCGTCAAGCTGGGCTTCCTTTTCGCCGTCCTGGGCTACGGGACCAAGGCGGGCCTGGCCCCGCTCCATGCGTGGCTGCCCGACGCCCACGGCCAGGCGCCGAGCCCCGTGAGCGCGCTTCTGTCCGGCGCCCTCCTCTCCTGCGCCTTCTACGCCGTCATGCGGTTCCACGCGATCGCCGTTCTCTGCGTTGGCCCGCATTTCCTCGGGAGGGTATTCTGGGCCTTCGGCCTGGCCTCGCTCGCGATCGCCGCTCCCTTCATCCTGATCGCCCGCGACTACAAGCGCATGCTCGCCTATTCGTCGGTGGAGCACATGGGCCTCCTCTGCGTCGGCCTGGGGATCGGGAGCCCTGCGGCGATCTACGGGGTCCTTCTCCATCTCTGGGCGCATGGCCTCGCGAAGGGCTCGGCGTTCCTGAGTGCCGGGGGGATTCTCGAGGCCTTCAAGACGCGCCGGATCGCCCGGGTGACGGGGGCGCTTGCCAGGGCGCCGGCGTCGGGCTTTTTTCTTTTCGCCGCGACGCTCGGCCTTTCGGGTTTCCCTCCCTTCGCGACTTTCCCGAGCGAAATGCTGATTCTTTCCCAGGGTTTCCGGTCCGGCCGGGCCGCGGCGAGCGCCGCCGCGGCCGCGCTCCTCGCGGTCATCTTCGCGGGCCTTCTCCATCACGTCTCGCGGATGTGCCTGGGCCGGGCGTCCGGCCCTAGCCTGGAGGAGGCGGGCCCCGGCGCGCGTCTCTGGGAGACGGTCCTCCCTCCCGCCCTTCTTGTGGCGCCTCTCGTCGTCCTGGGTTGCTGGATTCCGGGAGGATTCGACCGCTGGCTTTCGGCCATGGCGGGCATCGTATTAGGGCATGGATAGCAAGGAGTTCCCGCTCGACGCTCTGCCCGCGGCTTGCGCGTCGATGGTTCGTGGGGAAGGCGCCCGGCTCGCCGCCGCGCTGGCCCTGGACGAGAGGCGGCGCGACGGCGGTTTCAGCCTGCGTTACGTCTTCTCGGTCCCGGCGAAGAGATCCTACGTCGAGCTCCGGGGGCGGATCCCCGCGGGCGCGGCGGCTTTCCCATCGAGCGCCGCCCTGGTTCCCGCCGCGCACGCCTTCGAGCGCGAGATTCGCGAATTCTTCGGGCTTGATCCGCAAGGACACCCGGACCCGCGCAATCTCCTCCTGCACGAGGATTGGCCCGAAGCGGTTCACCCCCTGAGGAAGGAGTTCTCCTGGAACGCCAAGACCCGCCGGGAAGCGGGGCGGGAATTTCCCTTCCTCAAGGTGACGGGAGAAGGCGTTTTCGAGATTCCGGTCGGGCCCGTCCACGCGGGCGTCATCGAGCCGGGGCATTTCCGGTTCAGCGTCGCGGGGGAGCCCGTCGTCAACCTGGAGGTCCGGCTGGGCTACGTGCATCGGGGCTTGGAGAAGCTC
Source organism: bacterium (assembly GCA_021790955.1). GTDB lineage: Bacteria > Elusimicrobiota > Elusimicrobia > UBA1565 > UBA9628 > JAJZAK01. The sequence goes on from JAJYFI010000050.1 coordinate 4,040, forward strand.
TTCGAGGGCCGCTTAGCCCTTGCGGCCGCGGCTCTGGCCGAGCGCATCTCGGGGGACAACTCCATCGCCCACGCCCTCGCCTATTGCCGGGCGGTCGAGGATCTCGCGGGCCGGACGCCGCCCCCGCGCGCCCAGGCGCTGCGCGCGATCCTCCTCGAGCTGGAGCGTCTCTACAACCACGCGGGCGACGTCGCCGGAATCGCCGCCGACACGGGCTTCGTCTTCGGCGGAGCGCAGATGTTGATCCTTCGAGAGCGCCTCCTGCGGGAAAACGAACGGCTTTCAGGGCGCCGGCTTTTGCGGGGCTGGCTTGAACCCGGGGGGCTCGCCCGAGACGCCGCTCCGGGATCTCTTGAGACGTTGGCCGCCGCGCTCGAGTCCTGCGAGGCGGATTACCGGGAGATCGAGAAACTTATTCTGGGCGCGGACTCTTTAATGGACCGTGTCGTGGGGGCCGGGGTTCTCGATCGCCGCGTCGCCGTCGATTTGGGAGGCGTCGGGCCGGCGGCGCGGGCCTCGGGAGTGGACGGCGATCTGCGCCGGGACCATCCCGTGGGTCTTGAGGCCGAGCTGGGATTTCAGCCGGCGCTTCGCCGGGAAGGCGACGTCCGGGCTCGCATGCTGGTCCGCATGGAGGAGATCGCCGAGTCCTTCCGCGTCCTGCGCGCGCTTCAGGCGCGGATGCCGGACGGTCCGTGGACCGTCCCGATCAACGGCGTCGGGCCGGGGGAGGGCGTCGGCTGGGCCGAGTCCTCCCGGGGGGAAGTCCTCCATTGGCTCAGGGCCGGCCCGGATGGGACGATCGAGCGGCTCAAGATCAAGGACCCGTCCTTTTCCAACTGGCCGCTCGTTCCCTGGGCCGTTCAAGGCGACATCGTGCCGGACTTCCCGCTCATCAACAAGAGCTTCGGCCTCTCCTACGCGGGCCACGACCGATGAGCGGAGGCTTATGTTCCGAATCCTGAGGAGGTGCGCGAGGACGGGGCTGGCGACCCTGCCCTTGGAGCCGGCCCGCGACGCGGACTACGAGCTCGCGGGGGAGAAGCTCCGGGAGAGCATCCGCCGTTTGCGCGGCGGCCGTTCGCTGTATGTGCGGGAGGTCGACGCCGGCTCCTGCAACGGCTGCGAGATCGAAATTTCCGCCCTAACGAGCCCGGTCTACGATGCGGAGCGCTTCGGCGTCCATGTCACGGCGTCCCCGAGGCACGCGGACGTGCTGCTCGTCACGGGGCCCGTCACGAGGCAGATGGAGCTCGCCCTCAAAATGACCTACGAGGCCGCTCCCGAGCCTAAAATCGTGGTCGCCTGCGGCGATTGCGCGCTTGACGGCGGGGCCTTCGCGGGGAGCTACGCCGTGGCCGGCGCCGTCGAGGACGTGCTCCCGGTGGATATCCGGATTAAAGGCTGCCCCCCCAAACCCTCGGCGATCCTCGGCGCGCTGCTCGCCGCCGTGGAGCGGGCTGGCAAGGCATGATTTTCCCGTCTCGGATCCGGCGCCTATTTCCCTAGGACTTTAATCAGTTTGTTGGGCGCCCGGGCCCCGCGAAGGATGAAAAGCCGCTTCGGCTCAAGGCCGAGCTCGCGCCCAAGCCGCGCAAGCGCCTCGGCGTTCGCCGCGCCGTCCCGGGCTTTCGCGCGGACCCACAGTTCGTAAGAATCCGCCGTTTTCTTGAGCACGCGAGGCGATGCCGCCTCCGCGTGGACCTTGAGCTTAATCAGCACCCAGCATCCGGCGCAGGACGCAGGGGAGGATGCCGCCGTGCCGGTAGTAATCGAGTTCGGAGGCCGTGTCGATGCGGGCGACGGCCCGGAATTCCCGGCGCGTCCCGTCCTCGGCGGACGCCTTCACCACGATCTCCTTGCGCGGCGAGAGCTCCAAAAGTCCCGCGATGTCGAAGCTCTCAAGCCCCGAGAGCCCCAGGCTCCGGACGGACTCGCCCGGCTTGAACTCCAGGGGGAGAATGCCCATCCCGACGAGATTCGAGCGGTGGATGCGCTCGAAGCTCTCAGCGATGACCGCCCGCACGCCGAGAAGCGCCGGACCCTTCGCGGCCCAGTCGCGCGAGGAGCCCGAGCCGTACTCCTTGCCCGCCAGCACGATGAGGGGGACGCCGCGCTCCCGATAGCGCATGGCCGCGTCGTAGATGGGCGTTTTGCTCTTCTCGGGCAACAGCAGCGTCCAGCCGCCGCTTGAGTCCACGAGGAGGTTCTTGATGCGGATATTGGCGAAGGTCCCGCGCATCATGACCTCGTGGTTGCCCCGGCGCGAGCCGTAGGAGTTGAAGTCGGCGGGAACGACTCCGCGCTCGGAGAGGTAAAGCCCGGCGGGACCGTCCTTTGCGATCGAGCCCGCGGGGGAGATGTGGTCGGTTGTGATCGAGTCGCCGAAAAGAGCCAGCGCCCGCGCCGCGAGGATGTCGCGCGTCTTCTCCGGCGTTTTCCCCATCGTCTCAAAGAAGGGAGGAAGCCGCACATAGGTCGAGTCCTTCTCCCATTGGTAGAGGGGAGTCTTCGCGGCTTTGAGGGTCTTCCAATCCCTGGCCCCTCCGAAGACGTTTTTATAGTCTTTGAGAAAATCCCCGCGCTTGACGCAGCGTCTTGCCAAGGCCTCGATCTCCCGGCTCTTGGGCCAGATGTCCTTCAAAAAGACGGGCCCCTTCTTGCCCTGTCCCAAGGGCTCGCGCAGCAGGTCGATGTCCATGCGCCCCGCGAGGGCGTAGGCCACGACCAGGGGAGGGCTCGCGAGATAATTGGCTCGCACGAGCGGGTTGATGCGGCCCTCGAAATTGCGGTTCCCGGAGAGGACGGCGGCGACGACCAGGTTGTTGCCCGCGACGGCGTTGGTCACCGGCTCGGGCAGGGGGCCGGAGTTCCCGATGCAGGTGGTGCAGCCGAAGCCGACGAGGTTGAATTTCATGCGTGCGAGGGCGTCCTTGAGCCCCGCGGCCTCGAGATAGCTCATGACGGTCCTCGATCCCGGGGCGAGGCTCGTCTTCACCCAGGGCTTGGGCTTCAACCCCAGGGCTCCGGCCTTCTTCGCCACGAGCCCCGCCGCGAGCATCACGAAGGGGTTCGAGGTGTTCGTGCAGGAGGTGATGGCCGCGATGACGACCGCGCCGTGCCCGATTTGGGCCGACGTCCGAGCGCCGCCCGGGCCGTCGAAGGACAAGGGGACCTCGGCGCCGGCCGGCGCCGGAAGCCGTCCGTGCCGGTCTTTCTCCTTGAGGAAGGAGGAAAGCTCCTTGTCCCAGGAGGCCTTGGCCTGGCTTAGGGGAACGCGATCCTGGGGCCGCTTGGGGCCGGCGAGGGAGGGTTCGACGGCCGCGAGATCGAGATCGATCCGGTTTGAAAATTCCGGTTCGGGGGAGCGTTCCGAACGGAAAAGCCCCTGAGCCGCGAGATAGTCCCGGATAAACGAAATGCGTCCCGTCTCCCGGCCCGTCTGCTTGAGGTATTCGAGCGTCCGATCGTCCACCGGGAAGAAGGCCGAGGTCGCCCCGTATTCCGGGCACATGTTGGCCAGAGTCGCCCGATCCGCGACCGAGAGGGACTTGAGCCCCGGCCCGAAAAACTCCACGAACTTGCCGACGACGCCGGTTTTGCGAAGCGACTGCGTCAGGGTCAAGACGACGTCGGTCGCGGTCGAGCCCTCGGAGAGCTTCCCTGAGACGCGCACGCCCAGCACCTCGGGGATGAGCATGGACATCGGCTCTCCCAGCATCGCGGCCTCGGCCTCGATCCCGCCCACGCCCCAGCCGAGGACGCCCAGGCCGTTGACCATCGTGGTATGGGAGTCCGTGCCGACCAGCGTGTCGGGGTAGGCCCAGAGGTTTTTCCCGTCCTTGCGCTCGAAGACCACGCTCGCCAGGTGCTCGAGATTGACCTGATGGACGATGCCGGTGTCGGGAGGGACGACGCGGAAGCGGTCGAAGGCGGCCTGGCCCCACTTCAGGAAGAGGTAGCGTTCCCGGTTGCGTTCCATCTCGATCTTGGCGTTCGTGGCGAAGGAGGAGGCGGCATCAGGCGAATGTAGTACAGCCGATAATCTCGCGACGCCGGTGCGCGGGGAGTTGACCAGGATCTGCACGAGCTCGTAGTTGTCCCGGACCGCATCGAGCATGAACCGGGGACCGCCGCGGTTCTTCCCGTAGTGGAGGGTGAGGCCGATCCCGATCGAGCTGTCGATGAGGGCGGGAGAGAAGACGGGGACCCCCTTGCGGGCGCAGGTGGCGAGGAGCGAGTCCTTGACCGGCATGTGCTGGCCCAGGTACTCCAGGAGCTGCCGGGAGGAGTAGCCGCCGGGCGGCATGCCCTCCACGACC
>JAJYFI010000001.1:0-25801 GCA_021790955.1 bacterium
GGGGAGGCCGCGCCGGGCGCTCTCGCGGAGGTCTATTCGGCGGGAGGCCGTTTGCTCGGCGCAGGCTTTTACCATCCGAGAAGTTTGATTGCGGTGCGCCTGCTGTCGCGCGGTCCCCTCTCCGAAGACGGCCTCGACGCTTTGTTTCGCGAACGCTTGAGAAAGGCGCTCGCCCGTCGGGAAGGGCTCTATCGGGGAGAGTTCGCCTATCGGTGGTGCTTTGGCGAGTCGGACGGGTTGCCTGGCCTCGTCGTCGACCGTTTCGGGAGCGTCCTCGTCATGGAGGCCCTCTGCGCCGGAATCGATGCGCGCCTTGAACGGATCGCGGCGGCGCTCAAGGATCTCGCGCCGGTCTCGGCGATTCATCTCAAGAATTCCCATCGCATGAGGGCCCTGGAAGGGCTTCCAACGGAAGATCGGACGATGCTGGGAGAGCTTCCCGCCGAGGTCGAGATCGTGCACGACGGCATCCGCTTCAAGGTGGCCTTGGGGCGAGGGCAGAAGACGGGCTTCTATTTCGACCAGCGCGAGAACCGCTCGTTCATCCGACCTTACGTGCGGGGACGCCGGGTCCTCGATCTCTATTCCTACACGGGCGGCTTCGCGCTCAATGCCGCCAAATTCGGCGCCGTCGAGGTGGTCGGCGTGGAGAGTTCGGCCGAAGCCGTCCGGCTGGCCCGGCAAAACGCCGCCCTCAACGGCGTCGAAGAAAAAATCCGTTGGATCGAAGGGGACTCTCAAGAGGCGCTCCAGAGTCTTGGGGGCTCGGACGCCGGCCTCAGGCCCGATTTCATTATGATGGACCCGCCCAACCTGTGTCCCGCGAAAAAAGACCTGGGCCGGGCCCTGCGGGCGTACGCGGCCATGAACGCCCGGGCGATCAAGGAGCTTCCCGAGGGCGGTTTGCTTGCGACCTCGAGCTGCTCCCATCACGTCAACCGCGAGATTTTCGTCGAGATGCTGCGCGCGGCCCAGGCCAGGTCCGGGCGGGCGACGAGGATCGAGGCGCTGCGAACCCAGGCCGCGGATCATCCGATCCTTCTCGCGATGCCGGAGACGGAGTATCTCCATTTCGCGCTCCTTTCGGTGCTGTAGCCGTGGACGTCGACTCGTCCAAGAAATTCTCTCCTTCCAAGCTCAAGGAATACCAGATCTGCCCGCGCCGCTACGCTTTCCACTATATCGAAAGGATCCCGCGCGAAAGGACGTCCGTGGAGGCTTTGCTGGGCGTCTGCGTCCACGCCGCGCTCGAGGCTCTCTACCAAAACCTGCAAAATGGCCGCCTCATGACGATTCTCGAGGTCCTGGGGGTCTACGACGCGGAGTGGGAGAGGCGGTGGAACTCGGAGGCGATCGCCGTTTTTGAGCCTGGGCTGTCCGGCGAGCATTACCGAGCCGTCGGCCGAGAGGCCTTGACGCTCTATGACGCGGCGCACCGCCCTTTTGCTGAGGACAAGACCGTGGCCGTCGAATGCCGCGTGGGTTTCCCGCTGCTCGCGGGCGGCGAGATCTACAGGATTGAGGGATTCGTCGATCGTCTCGCCTTGGCGTCCGACGGCGCCTTCGAGATCCACGACTACAAGACGAGCCGCAGCTTGCCGGAGCAGTCGGAGCTGGAAGCCGACTGGCAGCTGGCGCTCTACGACGCCGCCGTGCGCCATGCCTGGCCGGACACGAAAACCGTCCGCCTGCGCTGGCATTATCTCCGCTTCGGCAAGACTCTCGGCGTGGCCAAAACCGTCCCCGAACTCGACTCCCTCAAGAAGGATGTCGCGAGGCTCATTCTCGAAATCAAGGGCGACAGACGGTTCGCTCCCCAGAAAAACGCCCTCTGCCCCCGCTGCGAATACCGGGCTATTTGCCCGCTCTTTAAGCATGCCGAGGAAGTCTCCAGGATGCCGGTCCAAGAGAGCGGCATCGAGGAAGGAGTGCTCCTGGTCGAAAGGCTAGCCGATATCGTTTCGCGCAAGAAGGCCGCGAGGACGTCTCTGCGGGCCATCGAGGAGGAGGAAAAGGCGACGGAAGCGGAGCTCTTGAGCTACGCCCAAGGGCGCGGCCTCCTCGCGGTGCACGGCCGCCGCGGCTACGTCTCGATGTCGGAAAAGGAGGAGATCCACCTCCCCACCAAGACCCATGCCCCCGAAGGTCATGATCGGCTGGAGGCGGCGCTCAAGGAGAGCCCCTTATGGCCGGAAATCTCGAAGCTCGACGGCCATCGGCTCGTCGAGGGGCTCAAGGATGGCCATTGGGACGACGCCTCCCGCAGGTTCGTCGAAGAGCTGCTGCTTCGCTACGCCAAACGCGAGACGTCCTGGATCCTTCGCTTCCATCCGTCGAAGGAGGAAGCGGAAGAGTAGGTTCTCTCCGAGCGTCCCTGGCGACGAAAATCAGAAAGCCCGGGAGCTTGAATGCAGGCCCAACTGTTGGGCGAGGCTTCCCCAATCCGACTGAAGCCTCTGGTAGTCGGCCTCGAGCGTTTCCCAGCCTCGTGCGAATTCAAGTTCCCGGGCTTTTGCGGATTCCCGTTTCGGTGCGTCCTTGGCGCGGTTCGAGTTCTTTCGCATCGCTTGCCTGTGCATGTCCTGAATTCCTTCGCGGCGGAGGATAGCCCCCCAATGATTTTTTGTCAATAGCGATTTCCGCCGTTCGAAAGCCCCGCCTCCCGGCGGGCCTTGGAAGAAGACTTGCAAATGAAATGGGGGCGCGTTATAACATGCGCGTAGTTTGGGGTTCATGCGGAAATCTCCTCTCAAGTCTTCCCGCGGGCAGCTTCTCATACCCGCGCTCTTTATTTTCCCGAGCCTGTTTTTGTTCGTTTATCTGATCTACGAGACGGCGAAGCTCTCCCGCGAAAAGATCCGCCACCAGTTCGCGATCGACTCGGCGGCCTTCATCGAGATGAGCAACTATTCCGATTTTCTCAATCGCTCGGCCTATGTCAACGGCGCCTTCCCGATGCGCATCTTTAAGGAAGCGTTCGGCCCGGCGACGCAGATCCAGTTGAGATGCTACGACAGCCCCTGCCCCTCGGCGGACAGCCTCATGACGCTGATGTTCATGAACGGGGATTTTCCGATGGACACCCAAGATTCGGATTGGATGAGCGCCGGAGGCGAGCAAGCCTACACGGCGAAAGCCAAGTGGGAAATCAGATTCTGCGATTCAAGCAGCAATCCGCCCTGCTTCATCGGCAACAAGGGAACCACCGACGGGGAGCCTGCCGACGGCGACGGCATGAACGTGGTGCCGCCGCCCACGCGGCAATGCGACAGCACGCTTCTTAAACAGCAGGGCGTCTCCCCGGGCGGCTCCTGCCATGAAATTTTCAACTACGGCACGGCCCAGGATTACGCCTCACCCATCCAGTACACCTGCGTCGCCCCGTATAGCGGCTCGGATTCGAGCAATCTCTGCCTCCAGCCGGGCCAGACGATCATCGACATATGGGCCAAGGTCTATACGCTGCTCGGCCAGGTCGAGGGCGCCCAGTTCGGGGTTCTGGGACGGCTCGCCGCCGACCATCACTTCCTGAAGAAGTCCTATTGGCTCAACACCTCGGGGCAGGGCCCCGACGGAGCCGACGCCCAGACCGCCTCGAACAGCTTCAACGCCTCGGGGGCCTCCGGCTTCCAGAGCGCCGTGAGCTTCGACTGCCTCGATACGGTCACGGGCTTCGCGAGGACCGCCCACGGCCGCGGAGGCTGCCAGCCGGCGAAAGCGCCTTTTCTCGGAACGATGCAGCCCGCCCCCATGTGCATCATCAATCCGCCGATCCCGCTCTCCGGCACGGATTCCTGCCCCGAAGCCGGCGGGGGCATGGGAAGCGGGCTGTTTCAAGTGGCCTCTCTGGACCCGGGGATGGTGACGCCCGACGGGGGCGGGGGATCGATGCAGCGGGGATGGATCGCGGCGACCACGTGGCATATCGTCGATCCCAAGACGGACGGAGCCGTCGACTGGGGCTCGGGGGCGGAAAATTTTTTCGGGGTGCCTTTCCAGGCTCCGGCCGTCTGCGCCAAGGCGACGCTTGGCGAGAGCCCCGACCCATACGCCAGCGTTTGGCCGGACCCGACCCCGAAATTTCAAACGCGGCTGAGGCCTTGCGACGTGTTGCCCATCGCGCTATGACACGCGCCCGCGGGGCCAGGTCCGGCCAAGCGACGACGGAGGTCGTCCTGCTCATCCCGCTCTTCATTTTTTTCATGTTCGCTTTTGTTAAAATTTTTGGCCTCCTTATCCTGATTCAGCGCATGGAGATCGCTTCCTATTACGCCGCGCGGCGCTGGCAGCTGGAGTCGCACCGCAACGTGGCGATCCAGCAGAGCTTCGACATGCCGACGCTCCTTCCCGACATCCAGTCCAAGGTGCAGAATTACCTGGGTTGGGGCAATCCCGAGTTCCAGAACCTCTTCGCCCTCGCCGACCCCGGGCCGATGGTGAGCGTCCAGCCGACCGAGGTATGGAACGTCGTGACGCTCACGGTTCCGATCTCGGAGACCCTCCTTTTTTTCAAGTTCAAGCCCCTGAACACGACGATGACCGTCACGAAGTACGTGCCGAATCGCGACAGGCCCATTCTATTTAAGCTGCCCGGGAGCTAGAGGATTACGATGAAAAAAATCTGGAGCCGTGCGAGGCTCTTCATGCAGCGCTGGTGGCTCGCGGTCGCGATCGTCGTCGGCCTCGGGCTTTCGATCGGGCTTCCGCTCTGGTACCTGGCGGGCATGGAGCCCGCGCTCAGGCGCTACATCATCGGCATCAACATGGCGGGGTTTCCGATGACCATCATCGGGACCCTGATCTTCGTCGCCTTCCTTTATCTCATTCAGTACGGCGGCGGGTTCGCCCGCTTCCGCAAGGCGCGCATCGACGCCCAGAACGTCCAAGTCCGATTCCCGGACGTCATCGGCCTGACGGAGGCCAAGCGCGAGGCGCTGGAGGTGGTCGAGCTCATCAAGGACCGCGCCGCGCTCAAGAAAGTCGGCGGGAAGATCATCCACGGTCTCCTCATGATCGGCCCGCCCGGCTGCGGCAAGACCATGCTTGCCAAGGCGATCGCGACCGAGGCGGGGGTTCCCTTCCTCTCCGCGGCGGGCTCCGAGTTCGTCGAGATCTTCGTGGGGGTCGGCGCCTCGCGCGTGAGGAAGCTCTTCAAGCAGGCTCGGCAGTACGCCCAGGCCTACGGCGCCGCGATCATCTTCATCGACGAGCTCGAAGTCGTGGGCAAGTCCCGCGTCTTCTTCGACGCCTTCGGGGGCTCCTCGGAATCGAACAGCACCTTGAACCAGCTCTTGGTCGAGATGGACGGCCTCACCGACATCGACGCCCCGGTGGTCGTGATCGGCGCGATGAACGCCCAACGCGAGGTTCTGGACCCCGCGCTCGTGCGTCCCGGGCGTTTCGACAGGACCATCACCATCGGAAGGCCCAATCTTTCCGAGCGCCAGGAGATATTCGAATATTACGCCAAAAAGATCCGCCTGGAGCCCGGGATGGATCTGGGGCGCCTCGCCCGAAAGGCCGTCTACAAGACGCCGGCCGAGATCGAGAATATCCTCAAGGAGGCGGCCTTGATCGCGACCCGCGACCGTCGCGAGATCGTCAGTTACAAGGACCTCTCTTCCGCGATCGAACGGATCGAGCTGGGGCTGGCGCATCGGCTCAATCTGACTCCCAAGGAAAAGCGGATGACCGCCTACCATGAGGCGGGGCATCTCATCGTTCTGTACCTGACCCATCCGACGAACGACGTCTTCAAGGCCTCGATCATCGAACGCGGCGGGACGTTGGGGGTCGTCCATTCCATCCCGCGGGAAGAACTCTATTCTTCGGACGCCAAGACGCTGCGCGCCCATATCAACGTCGCTCTTGGAGGCTACGCCGCGGAGAAGCTCAAATTTGGCGTGACGACGGATGGGGTTTCGGCCGATTTCGCCAACGCCGTTGAGATCGCGCACAAAATGGTGTGGCGATACGGCATGGGCCCCGAGGATTTGGTGGGAGACTTCACCCTGATCCCCAAGGAACAGCTCTCGGAAAGCCTCAAGGAACGCTTAAACGCCGCCACCCAATCGATCCTTCATGAATCCCTCAAGGAGGTCGAGAGTCTTCTAAGGGAGCATTCCTCAATCCTTGAGCGATTTGCGGAGGAGCTCGTCCGTCGCGAAGAACTTGATTATGATGAAATCGCCGCGATTTTTACGGAATATGGCAAGCCCCCCAAGCCTCTTCCCGTCCCGGCCCCGGCCTTGCCCTCTCCTCAGTTGGACGGGAACGGCAACGGCAGCCCAGTAAAAACTGGGTAAGCTCCGGCCCTCTCGCTTGACAAAGGAGAGGGAGCGCATTAAACTCAGGTTTCGAGGGCACATGGCGCTCACCGTCACGAGAAAAGGTTCGGACCCTTTCAAGAAATATTGGTGGTTGGTTCTGCTCATTTTTTTGCTGATGGGCGCCTGGAGCTTGTTTCCGACATTGGGGGGCGGCGTGGCGGGGCTCGACCGCAACCGCTTTCTTCTGGACGCCGGCGCCTTGAAGCCCTTGGACCAGAGCTTGGATGCCCTCAACTCTTCCCCGATCGGAGCCTCCGCGCCGGGAGGCGCCTTGGGGGGCGCGGTGAAAAGCGGCGCTGGAGGAGGCTCGACGGACCCCGGCGCCATGCTCTATCGGTCTCCCGCCGCGGGGGCCGCTTCGGCGGCGCCCGCGGCCGCTCCTCTGGCTGACGCCCTGGGAGAGATCAGCCGCCGGCCGGGCGGCGCCATGGCTGCCGCGCCGGCCGCGGCGGCCGCCTCGCCGTATTCGATTCCATCCGCCAAGTTCGCGCCGATCGCGATGGGAGGCGGCGGGGGCGGCTCGGGCGCCGGATACGGCGCGGGAGGCTCGGCCGGCCTCGGAGCCTTCGGGACGGTCAACGCGCGCCCCGGCATCTCGGCCGCGCAGGGGATGAGCCAGGACATGGCGGCGCTCTCTCCCAAAGGCGGCGCGTTTTCCCAGCTCAAGGCCGCCGCGGGCTCCGGAGCCGCCCTGGCCGGCATGACGGCCGGGTCGGCCGCGAAGGGCATGAGCAACTCCAATTTCGACGGCAGCGGCGGCGCGGGCGTCGCGCTTCCGGAGACGTCCGGAGGGGGTTTTGGGGCCACCCAGCAGGGGCTTTTGAGCTTGGCTGCGCCCGCGCCGGGGACGGCGCAAATGACGGGAGGGGCGATGCCGCCCGCGCCCATGGCCTCGGGCCCCAGCAAGCAGAAGCAGATGTTGATGATGCTCATGATGGCGGGCGCTATGGGGCTCATGATGGCCGCGACCGGCGGCTCGGCCTCGATGATCATGCCGATGATGGCCATGCAGATGATGCCGATGATGATGGGCATGATGACGGGGCCTTCCGGGGGCTATGGCGGCGGCTACGGCGGCTAGTCCTTGAAAGTAGATTTGTTGAAGGAGGGAGTTCATGGCTGAGGGACCGACGGGATCGAGGGAGAGCGAGGAAGAATCCGGGGGAGGGCTCAACGCGGGCGGTGGGCCTGCGGGGTCCAAGGGATTTTGGACGAGCCTTCTGTCGTCCTTGGGGCTTGGCGGCGGGACCGGCGCGGCGGCCGCCGGGACCGTCGCGGAGGGAGGGGCCTTGGGCGGCGGCGGACTCGGCGCCGGGATCGGCAGCGGGCTCCTTGCGACCAAGGCGGGCTTGATCGGGGTGATCGCCGCCGGAACGGCGATCGCGGGCGGCGTCGGCGTCGCCACCTACAAGATGTTCGGGCCGCAGTCTTTGGGGACGGTCAGCGGCTATTCGTCCCTTTTCCAGCCCAAGCCGAAGAATCAGGCCGCCGCTCCCGGCGCCGCGGGACCAAGCGGCAATGGAGGCGGCGCGTCGCAGAGATCCCTGGCGGAGTTTAGGGAAGCCAACGCCGCGCAGAAGACGGCCGCGACCCCCGCCGCGATGCCGGCCGGATATGCGGCGCCGGGAGCCCAGGCCGGCGCCGCCTCGGCCGGATCCTTGTCCAATTTGACCGCCGCGAACGCGAGCTTCATCCCCTCCCTTCCCGGCGGCGCCAAGCCCATTGGAAACGCCGGAGCGCCTCAGAACTCGATGGCTCCCGGGGGATCGGGGGCCGCCGCCGCGCCCTCCGGACAGGGAACCGGCGCCGCCGCGCAGTCGGTGGTGGGAAGCCAGGGCGGCGCGATGAGCCCTGCCGCGGCCGGCGTTAACGGGGGGCTGAGGGCCTTTGGCGCCACGGGAGGCAACGGCGGCGGCGGCGGCGCCTACGGGCAGGCGCAGCACGAGTTCGCCGAGAACGCCGGCGCCACGTCCTCCCAGGGCGCGGGGCAGACCTACGACAACGGCGGGCGCAGCGGAGGAAACTCTCTCGGCGGCACGGGAACGGGCGCCGCGGGCGTCAGCGGCACGGGTCCCTCCGGAATCTCGAATCCCACCTATTCCAACTCGAATCCCTGGCGGGGCGGGGAGTCCTCGGTGCCGCCGACGAGCGGCGCCACGGGTGCGAGCCCCTGGCAGACCGCGATCGAATTGGCGACCGGCTTGACGGTCGGCGCCCTGGCGTTGCTGTTCCTGGCTCGAAGGATGGCGCTTAAAGCGATCGCGGCAGGGCCGGAGGCCGAGGCCGCCGCGCAAATGACAGTTCGTGTGCTATTAGGAATTGCTATCGCCATGGGGCTCGCCGTTGTCTATTTAGGCGCTAGAATGGGCATGGGCCCATACAGCCAGACGCTTCAAGGAGTGCTCTTTATTATGTCCGGAGCGGCGATCGCCACGAGCGCGGCTGCTTCCATGCTATATCCTAAAGGCATAGGGGCCATCGCCATCGCGGGAATGATCTCCGCGGCGGTCTTCACGGGGCTGGCGCTCTTCACTCCTGAATCCAGCACCTGCCCGCCGAGCGGAAGCTGTCCCGATCTCTTCGGCTCCTCGGGAAACCAAAATCCGAGCGCGATCAGCAATCTAGGGCTCTGATCAGGAGAGAACGATGGAATTAGACGAGGTTCCTTCTTATAAGCTGAAGGACCAGTGGGTCCGCAAGCCTTCCGGTCGGGACAGGCGCAAAAAGAAAAAGGCCGGCGGAGGATGGTTCTCGCGCTTTGCCGGAGGCGGGCCAAGCGCGGCGGCCTCGGGAACCGAAGCGGCGTCATCCGCCTCCGAGTCGGTCCAGGCGATCGAGAGGCTCCTGGGTCTTGGGACGAAATACGGAGGAGGAGCCGCGGCCTTCGCATGGAAAAGCGCGCTGGCCATTCCCGCTTTGTCGATCGCCGTCGGCGCCGGGGCCTACGGGCTCGGCCGGGTCTTTGCTCCGCCGAAGCCGTCCGCCGCCGCCTCCGGCGACGCGAGGACGGCCCTCTTTGAAAAGTTGGGGCCTTACAAGGGCAAACTCTCGAAACTTCCCACCACCACGCAGGCGATCGACTCCCTGGGCCTTGGAAGCCATAGCCCGGCGCCCGTGGCGTCCTCGGAGGCCGCCGCGCCGAATCCCCCGCGCGCCAAAGTCCTGCCGCAATCCCCGGCGGCCGCCGCTTCCGCGAGGGCCGGCCGCGGCTCCTCCTCGGGTGGAGTGGCCGCGGGCGCCGTCATCCCCCATGTGGGCCAATTCCCGGGAGGGCGATCCGCCGTTTCCAACACCGATGCCCGCGCCTTGAGCCCTCAGGGGCGTCCGGCGGCGGTCTCGCCCAAAGATCAGCACACCCACGCGCTGGCCGCGCTTTTCGGCGGAGCCTCTCCTAGCATGGAGAAGAGCGGCGCCGTCGGGGGAGCCATCCAAGGAGAAGCCTTGGGGCAGTTGGGCGGGGCCAACAGGTTTTCCAACGCGGGGCTTCAAGCGGGCGTCCAGGAAGGCGCGGCCGGCAACGCGGGCATGGCTTTCGATCACGGCGCGGCCCTCCCGACGACGGTCGGAGGGGGCGTGGCCCTGACCGGGGCCGGTGACGGCAGCTCCAACCCCGGGGCGCAACCGGCGGCGTCCAACTCCTGGGGAAGCGCCGGCTCGGCTCCGGGATCGCCGATGGGAGGCGGCGGCGGCGCGCGATCGCTTCCGACGGCCGGCAGTCCCGCCGGAGCGACCGATAACGGCACCCAGACCATGATTGATATCGCCACCGGGCTTCTATTGGGCGCCATGGTTCTCTTGTTGGTGGCCCGGTTCGCGAAAGGTCCTTGGGCGATTGGGCTCAAGATCGCGGCAGCCGTGGCGGCGGCCGCCGCGGCCGCGATCGGCGGGGCTTTGATGAGTTCGGGCCATTTTTGGACCGGGCTTATGTTCTTGGTGCCCGGAGGGATCATGGCGGCGATGGCGGCCATGTCCGCCTGGGGAGCGATGACGGCGGGCGAAGGCGCCGCGTCGGGGCTGCAGGCCCAGATCAGCAGTATGTATACGACGACGTCCTCGGCCGGCAGCACGACAACATTGTCCTCGACGGCGTCTTCCATCACCACAACGTTGGGGGGCGGTTATACCTCGACTTATTCCGGCGCTATGTGCACCAGTCTGACGAGTCCCGGGGGATGACCGGCGATGGGGCTTAATTTCATCAAAAAGAAGGGGTCGCCGGGGCGCACCCCCCCGACGACTCCAACACGCGCTCAAGACAGCGCCGATTCTTTCGAGCTTCCCGACTTCAAAAAGAAAAAGGAGAACGGGCGGCGAAAGGGCGGCGGATGGTGGTGGTTCGGCCGTTCGGCCCAAGGGGTGCTTCAGAGCGCCGAGACAAGCACGGCCGCCGAGGCGGCGGCCGCCTCGCACGGCGCGCTTTCTTTAGGAGCGGAATCCGCGGCGAGCGTCGCCCAGAACGCCGTGCGGGCCGCAGGGGCCGTTGGAAAATCGCTGGCCTCCTCCGCCTGGGGCTTCGTCCCCTCCGCGGCGATCATGGGAAAGATCGCCCTCGGAGGAGTCCTTTTGGCCTTCGTGGGGGGAACCGTCGCGGCGCTCATGTCGAGTCCGCGGCAGATCGGGGCCTTCCTGCGCATGGCCGCGCCGGGTTCGATGCGGCCGCTGCCGACGGCGGCGCCGAATTCCCTGGCCTATGCGTCCCGGGGCCTGCCCGTCGGAGCCTCGAACGCTTCCGGCCGCGCGGACGCCGGCGCCGTCGCGCGCTCCGCCGGGGCGCAACCGCCCAATCTCGCCGCCGGCATCGCGGGATTGTCCGTCCGCCAAGGCGGCGCGCCCGTCCCGAAGGGCCTCCCTTTGGAAAAAAACGGCGCGCCGGGGATGAGCGCGCCGCCGGCGGGGATGCTGCCGCCGCCGCCGAACGCGAACCCCCTCCAGTCCTTCGCGGGACAAGGCAAGCCGGGCTCGACCCACGATCCGATTCTGGCGGCGCAGGCCCAGGCCGTCGCTCCGGGGTCGTTGCAAGCGACATCGGCGTTGGGCGGCCAGGGCGGCGGAATGCTCGCCCTGGGCCAGCTCCGCAGCGCCTCCTCGATCAACAGCCACGTGATGCAGGGCGAAAGCGAGACGGGCGCCATGCTGGGCCAGCAGGTTTTCGACAATCCCGCCGGAGCGGCCGGCCAGACGGGCGGCGCGCAGATCACGGGCGCGGGCGACGGCTACGGGGCGAACTCCGTGATCAATGGCTCGGGCGGCTCCTCGGCGTCCGGCTCGGGCGGCGCTCCGATCGCGGCGGGCGGCGGCCTGGGCCAGTGCGCGGGTTCGCTCGATGCTTGCAGGGGCGGAGAAGGAAGCACCAACAACGCCACGCAGGCCGCTCCGGCACAGAGCGCTCTTAACACCGCCTTTACGATCGCGGGAATCGCGGGATTGGGCATCGCCGCCGTCGCCGCGCTGGTGACCGCCGGAGGGCCGGTGGGGATGGCGCTGGCCATCGCCGGAGCGGGGCTGGTGTCGATGGCCGGCATCTATATCATGACTTCGGGCTATCAAATGCTGCAAGCCGGAGCGAACTCCGGCGTGGTGGCCGGGGTTGAAACGATGGGAGCATCCTTGATCGCGGGCGCCGTGTTGGCGATGGCGGGAGGCGTCGCCGGCCTCGTGGGAGCCGGCATCGGGATCGCCAACGCTGTCGCCGCGATCGTCCACGCGTTCACGGCCGGCGGGTAGTCCGTTTCGTCGGGACGTTTTTCGTGAGCCTCAAAAGTCGCCGGCGCGCCCGGCGGCCCGTGCCGCCGTCTTTCATTCCCCAGCCTGGAGCGGGGGAGGCGGGGACGGTTTGTCCCCCTCAAACGGAAAAGCGCCGTAAGCCCGCCGGGGGTTGGTGGTGGCGCCGGGTCGCGAGCCGTCTTTGGAGAGGAGCTCCCGCTGATGCCGACGCCGTCTCGGCCGGGGCTGGCGAGGAGGCCGTCGAGCTTTCGGAAGCGGGAACGCACTTGGCCGTGCGGGCGGGCGCCGGCCGTTCGGCTCCCGTGTTTTTCTTGAAAACCGCGATTGCGGCCCTTGTTACGGCATTCCTCGCCCTCGCGGTGGAGATCTCCCGTCGCCCGGATATCGTCGGCGCGGCGTTGGGCTTGTCGCCGCCCGCCTCCCTGGAGGCGCTCCCGCGTCTCGCGCCGAGCTCCTTGCCGTACGCCTCCCGCGGCGTGGCGGGACTCGACGGCAAACTCTCCGGGACTGCGTCGGCTCTTGCGCCCGGAGCCGGCATGGGGGGCTCGGTGGCGGAGGTGGCGGAAAGCGGAGGGGCGTCCTCCGCCGGCCCGGTTCAATCGATCGTCGAGGCTCTTAAGAATTGGAGAGAAGGCATCGCGTCGGCGCTGCGGAGTTCCGAGTCCGCCTCGGGGTTTGAGCCGGCCGGCCCCTCGCTGACGCCTCCTCCCGGCGGCTTTTTCGCTCCGGGCGCGACGCCCACGAACGCGCTCAAGGGATTCGTCGCGGGCGATCTCCGCCCGGGCCGCCACAAGGATGGGAGCTTGGCGCAGGCGGTGGCTCCGGGGAACGTCAGCGGCCTTCATATGGGGAGCTTGGTCAACGAGCGCTCCCTGGCCTTGGGGCAGCTGCGGAGCGCCGCGTCGTTGAACGCCTCCATGCGGCGCGCGGGAGAGGACGAGACCGCCTCCGAGGAAGGCCAGGCGCAGTTCGACAATCCGGGGCAAGCCGCGTCCGTTTCTGGCGAGGGGCTCGCGGCGACGGGCGGCGGCGACGGCACGGGCGCGGGCTCCGTCGTCAACGGCCCTCAGGGAGGAGGGGCTCCGCAGACGACGGGGGCGCCGTCCGTCGCCGCGGGCCTCGGCGCCTGCGGGGCCTTTGATGCGTCGCGATGCGGCGCTCCAGCGCCCTCCGCGAACGCTCCCGCCGCCGGCGCTCCCTGGCAGAGACTTCTCGACAAAGCGGCCTGGGCGGTCGGCGTGGGGGACGGCCTCTTGATGGCGGCCTCCGTCCTCGCGCTGATCGGAGAGATGCTCGGGCCCTACGGCTGGCCCTTCATCATCGCGTCCTATGCTCTCGCGGCGGGAGCCGCGGCCCTTGGCGGCGTCGCTATCGATCTCGGAGTCCGAGCCCGCGACATGGGCGCGATGCCGCAGGGAGCCTGGATCGCCGGCATTTTGGGCGGCGCCGTGATCGCTGGGGCGGCGGGGGTTTTCCTGGGCGGGCCCGGGGCGGTCGCCGGCTTGATCCTCGGGGCCGCGGGGCTTGTCGGGACGGTCGTGACGAGCCTGCTGGGCAAGTTTTAACGCGAAGGCCGGCCCCAGGCTTCGCTGAGAAGGAGCCATTGGGACGGATCGCTCCCGATGAATCCTTCCATCGCGCGCAGGAGCCTTCCCGCGATCGCCGGGATCGTCGCGCGGCCGGGATCGATGGCCGCGCCGCATTCGAGGGAGAGACGCCCCGCGCGCTTGACGGCGCAAACAGGCAGGACGGGCGCTCCGGAGAGCCTGGAGAGCCGGGCCACGTCGCGCGGGGCGGGAAATGCCGCGCCAAAAAACGGCAGCCGGAGCTCTTGCGCGCCGAAGTCCATGTCGGCCGTCACGAGGACGCAGCCGTTCTGGCTCAAGAAGCGCCAGGAGGCCCTCGCCGATCCCTTTCGTCCGAGCACTCGCAATCCGGGGGTTTGGCCCCAACGATACGGGGAAGGGGCGTTGAGGATGCAGGCAAGCGGCATCCTCGCGCGATCGAGGGCCTTGGCGCACACCCAAAGATTTCCATAATGAGGAGCCGCAAGGATAACGCCGCGTCCGGCCCTTCGCAGCCGGCGAAGCGCGGACAGAAGCGGCAATTGGACCTCGCCGAGGATGGCCGGATCGGAGTCGATCGCGAACAGGGCGAGAGAGGCTTGGATTTCAGCATGGAGCTCGGCGAGCCTTCGCGCGTGGCGTCGGATCTCGGCCCGCGGGGTCGGGAGCCCGTTGAAGGATCGTATACGCCTAAGATTGTCGCCGAGCCGCCGACGCCTCGGCGGCATCCCCAGGATGAGCCCGTAGCCGAGGCTCAAGATGGCTTGATAGGGCCGCAAACCCAGCAGCGAGAGTAGCAGCCCCTTGGCCCCAAAGTGAAGCGGTCGGCTCACTCCTCGAAGAGGCGGGGTAGGCGGTCGGCGATCTGCCCGAGCATCCATCCCGGCTGGCCGACCAAGGCGGCCGTGGCGTTGAGGGCCGGCCCCCACACCGGTATGCGGAATTCGAACTCCGCGCGCAGCGAGACCCGGCATTGTCCCGGGGCGGGGACGGTGGCGGCGAGGGACAGAAGGGCGTGCCGAGGGGCGGGCCAGGGTTCGGCCGAAAGCAGGACGAGCGTGAAGCGCTCGGGCGGGACCCATTCCGTGATCGTCCAGACCTGGCGGATTCGCCGGCCGCTCTCTAAGGCGATGTTTTTGCCGGGGCCAAGCCCTTCGCTCGCGATGAGGCGGGGCTTGAACGCCTGGATGAACCGATCGATCCTCAGCAAATATTCCCAATGGCCGAGGTTTTGGAGCGTTTCCCAAACCTTTTCCCGCGTTTGGCCCAAAACCAGGGCTTTTTCGGCGCTGGGCATATTGAGAGCATAGTAAAAATGGGAAGCGTATCAATTCGGTTAAAGACGGACGACTCTATTGACAAGCTCGGAGGCCGAGATTAAACTATCGTCGTCTCTGAAAATCAGCCATGTTAAGCGGGAATCAGGAAAAAGAGCCGGCTTCCAAAGGAGTATTTCAGCTCGCGATTTTCGGCGCTTTTTCGGCGTTGGCGTCCGGTTGGTTGCTGGCCCGATTGGTTCCTCCTCGCGATTTTGGGGGAGCCACGATTCAATCGAGCGCCGCTGTCCCTAGCGAAATCGCAATGAAAATGAATGGGAAGAAGAGCGTCCCCGCCGCGCGGCGCCCGCAGCCTCCGGCGATGATGGGCGATTCGAGAGACCTTTTCGTCATGAAGGGGCCGTATCGAGGCCTTGAAAATCCCTCCTTGTACCCGGAGGGCCGCTCGGGGGTTTCTCTAAGAGAGGGCCAGTGGGATCCGCCCGCGATGGGGGCTCGCGCCGGAGATCCCGGCGAGGGTATGGCTTTCTGGGAGTCGACGCCTCTTTTTGAATCCCCGCGGCTTCCAAAGCCGACGGCGCGCCTGCGCCGGGCCTTCGCCTACGCCCAGACGCTGTCGAACGAGGGCGCGGGCCTCCAGGCGAAACGGGCCGATGTCCTTTCGGCGGAGGGCCGCTCCTGCGGGGCGTCCGAATGCCGGCCCGAGGACGCGAGCCTGCTGGCCGCCGGGGCCTTCGACGGCGCCGGCGCTCCCGCCGCCCGCGCTTCCGCCGGCGCGCCGGTCGCCCTTCATGGCGACGAGCGCGCCGCGGGCCCGGACGGCGCGCCGCCGGCGGCC
This sequence comes from bacterium, assembly GCA_021790955.1. Taxonomy (GTDB): domain Bacteria; phylum Elusimicrobiota; class Elusimicrobia; order UBA1565; family UBA9628; genus JAJZAK01. Next base: position 15,734 of record JAJYFI010000001.1, read on the forward strand.
GCCGCCGAGACGACTCGGTCTCAATGCGAGGAGACTCGCGAAAAATACGAGCCGCTGATCGCGCAAGCTTTGTCCCGCCTCCAGGAAGCCCGCGCCGGCGCCGATCGCCGCGCTGCTTGCCTGGAACTTGCGGATTTGAGATGCTTGAGTCTCAGGGGCTGCCCTTTGACGGCCGGCATCCCCTGCACGGCTCCCGATTGCGGAAACGGAGCCAGCTGACGGAGGATTCCATGGCAGACAACCCCAAATCGCAGGGAACGGAGCGCGACAAGAGGGAGGCGCCCTGGGCGTCTCTCCTGGGCGGCGGGAAGGGCCTCTCGAAATTCCAGCTGCGAAGCGGGACGACGAAGCTTTCCTTCATCGACAGGTTGCGCCAGTTCCGTCGCAAGGATCTCGCCTTCATCCTGGCGGGCCTCGGCATCCTGTTCATGGCGCCGCTGGCCGACTTTCTGTTCACCGGATCCGGCAACGAGGAGGCGGGCTCTTTCGGGACCGGCTGGGGGATGCGCAACGCCTTGGGCGGATTGGGCGGCGCCGGAGGGCCTTTCGACTACGGGGTCAACGGCATGGCTCCCGGCGGCGCCGTGGGCGCCAACGGCGAGGTCATCACGCCGCTCGACGCGCGCGATCCGGCTTCTTTGATCCTGGGTCTTCCCGGGATGGGAGGCGAGACGCCGAAGGCGCCGGAGGCAAGCCCAGCCGCGCCGCAAAAGACTTGGAAGGATTCCTTCGCCGGCGCGGCCGCCGGGGCGGCAAAGGCCGCGGTCCGGGCGGCGGGGTTCAGCATCCCGCATCTCCCCTTGGGCGCTTCAGGGCTCAGGGCCCTGGGCTTTGGAGGCGGCGCGCATGCCGCGGGCGGCGCGGCAGCGGGCGGCGCGGCCGGAGTCGGCGCCTGGGGGGTTCCCACGCACGCGGCGGGCAACGACTCCCTGAGCAAGGTGTTGTCGTCTCCCGGATATAAGGGCGCGGCCGCCCGCAATTTCACGAGCGGAGGCCAAGGCTTCGATAAAATGAAGGCCGCCGCCGGCAAGGCCGCCAATAATTTCAACAACCTGGGCCGCGCGGCGAACAACCTCCAGAAGGCCGCGGCGACCCCGATCGTCGGGGCGGGCGGCGCCAACACGGGCGGCGCCGGCGCCGGAGGGAAGGGCGGAGGGATGGGCAACGAGGGCTCGATCGGCAAGACCTCCAAATCCATCGGCCAATCGCTCGCCTTCATGGCGGCCAAGCAGAACCTCCAGCACGCGATCGACCTTTACTGGAAGCAGCAGGAGGCGTGGGCGATGCTGGTCCCGAACATGGTGACCCAAATGGCCAACAGCATGGCCCAGATCCCCACCACGGTGATGTCCTCCTATCTCATGTACAGCATGATGCGGCATCAAATGGGGATGGGCGCCGGCGCCGGAGGAGGGCAGTCCGTGCAGTGCACGATGAGCAGCGGCAGCCCTGTTTTTGGCGGGTGTCAGGAAGTTCCGAATTGCGGCGCGGTCCTGAGCACCATGATGATGGCAAACGCGGCGACCGGCATGGGCGCTTCCAACGGCGCCGGCGGCAATACGGGATTAGGCGCGAATGCGGGCTTAGCGGCGGCCATGACCACTCCTTACTGTCTGCAGGGATCGCAACTCATGGTGACCGCAAGCCAATCGCCGGTCATGGGCGCCACGTGCCAACCCTGCGGCTCCGGTTCGCCGAACGGTCCGAATAGCGGCGACGGCCTCAATCCCGCCAGCGGCAAACAGGAAAATGGGGTCGGGGATGTCCCGGGGATGGCCTCCAGCGTCCAACTCAACGCTCCCGCGCTTTGCAGTTCCTTAAAAGCTCTAGCCGAGCCCAAAATAGGCGGTCCGTCCGCCGTCACGGGAATGGGCCGTCGGCAGCAGGCGGATTTTTACGGCAAGCTTAATACCTCGGCGCAGTCCATCAACCAAATGGGATTGGCGTTAAGCCAGAGCGGGAAGCCGTCCGCTTGCGGAGGCGGTAGTATGGCGGGACTTCAGAATACGAAGCCACTTAACCAACTGTTGGTGCAGAGCAGGGATCAGCTGGCTCAGATCGCGAATACCATCAAAATGATGTCGCCGGCGGCCGGATCATCGGCTAATGATATTTACGATCAAGATTTCGACATCGCCACGCAGGCTTGCGCGGTTCTCAAGCAGACGGGCCGCGGCGTCGGTCAAATCATCAGTCCCTTGAACAAAGCCCAAGAGACGAACTCGTCGGCATTGCAACCGGCCGCGAACCAAATCCAGGATCTCTTGGGACAGTTGTCTAATCAAACCCAGAATTTGAAGCAAAGGGCGAGCGCATCGCTCGATCTTTACAACGGGCTGGCGGGGCCCCTTGGCGAAGTGTCAAGCCTCCTTTCCAAAATCGGACAGGATATTACGACGATTAAGGGCCAACTGAACAGCACGGCGCAGGGCTTGTCCCCAAACAAGCTGAATGCGGGATTGGGCCAGACGGCGCAGAAAAGCGCCAATTCGTACATTACGATATTGAATGGCGACATCCCGAATCTTAGGAAAAACTTCGACCAGATTAACCAGCAATACAAGTCCGAGAATCAAGCCCTGAATCTGATCCAGACGACATTGCTGGGTCAAACGGGGGGGATCTCTCCCACGAATGGCTTGTTGACGCAGCTTATGGCGTTTACCTATTACGCCGTCAGCGGGCAAACTCCGAGCCTTGCCATCCCCCCCGGGGTTTCCGTGCCCCAGCCGTCTTTCCTGCCCATCGTCGGCAATGGATCCGGGGGTTCGGCGCAGGCTGGCGGGTCGGCCGCAACGGGCGCCGGGGGTCAATGCGAAGGGTCGATCGCTTCTTGCGCTTCGAACGTCAACCAGACATTCCAGGAACAAATATCGAACGCGTCGAATGGGCAAGTCGGTTCGAAAGTCGTTAATTCGGCCTATCAGGGCTTCAAGGGTTCCTTGGGGTGGAATCCGTTCTCCCAATGGGTCGCCAGCATTTGTCCCGGCCGCCTGGCGGCGGCTCCCGCCGCGTCAGGTGGCGTTACCTTGAATTCCCTTCTAAACAACGGAGCCATCGGCCAGGCGATCGCGACAATCAACAGCGATCTCAACGCCGCGGGGATGCCGTCGGCGGAAGCGACGACAGCTTCCGCATCTGGTGGTGGGAGTGGCGACGAATAATCGCATCAAGGCCTCCGGGACTTTCGGGTCATCGAGGCGTGGGACCTTCGGTCCTTGTCGGACTCTCCGCGCTTGTCTATACTTTTCTTAGCCATGAAGCGCGAGGGAAAGATCATCGGGGCTTTTCTCTGGGGGCTGCTCGCTCTCCAATCGCTGATTTCCATGGCCGCGGCCGCGGACGGAAGTCCGGCCTCGTCTCGGAGAATGAGCCGGGACATGGTTTCTCGCCTCGCGAAGGGCATCAGTTCTCCTTCGAGCTCCGCGGCGCGGGCTTTTGCCGGCCGACTGGCCGTTTTTTTGTCGCGCCGACCCGAGCTTCGAATCCCGCCTGCTCAAGGACTCGTTCTGGCGAAGCGATGGCTCAAATCCCAGGCGACTCTCAGGGCCCGCTATGGGAAGGCCGCCGAGCTGTACCTCGTCATCGGGGACCGCGTCGCGGCTCTCGGCTGGACGGATGCGGCGCTCCGCAAGCGGCTGTCCCAGGCGCGAAGCCTGCCGAGCTATGCCGAATTTCAGAAGAGGCTTGCGCGCGACAAGTTTCTGATGCGGAAGGCGAATCCCTCGCGGCGGAGCTCTTCCAAGCCGGATTCCAGCCAAGAGTATCAGGTCTTCGGATTTTTAAATCAAAGCGCCGAGATCGCCCATCGGGTCTTATGGGAATCCCGCAAGAAGCCGCGCCTGGCCAAGCTGGCCGCGCCTTCCTTTGGAGGCGCCGCCGGCGCCGCGGCGGCGGCCGTGGCGGTTGGCGGCGGCCGCCGGGGCCATCTTCCCAAGGATGCGCCTGCCCAGCCCGCGAACGCTCCCGTCGAGCCGCCTCATCCGACGTTCGTGGCCTCGGCCGGGTTCGACACGAAATCGCTTTATGAAGACGGAGCCCTTATCGTCCATGTGCCGGGAGGCAAAGGACAGGGCCTTCAAGAGCTTTCGATCAAGGTCTATAGCCGCCAGGACATGACGACGGGGCAAATGGTGGATGAGATCGGCGTCTTCAATATCACCGATCATTCCCATATTTTCGGACAACGATTTCCCGTCCTTCCTCCCACGAACGGGAAGATCTATTTGGCCGACTTGAGCTCCTCGCCGAATCCGAACAAGGCTCCCTCCGTTCCCTTGACGATCGGCTCGGACGGCGGCATCTCGCTCGGTTCGGCCGCGACGACCTCGCTGTCGGATCTCTTGGCGCGGCGCCGAGCCCAGGTCGCCCAATCGGGCCTTGTCGCCGCCGTCGGCGGCCAGAACTTCCGCGTCATCGGGCAGGGCGGGGCCAAGGGCTCGCTGCTTTATTTCGCTTGCGACAAGGACGGAAAGTTGCTCGGCAACGGCCAACACCCGGATGCCATGGCCGCCGTCAATCAAATCGGCCAGGATGGCTTGCTCAGCACTGTCACCACCCCGGTGCCGTTGGGATTCATCGGGAAGAATCAAAACGGCAAATCTCAATTTTGGTTTTTGCAATGGGATCCGGTCCTCCAAAATTTTGTTCCCGTCGCCGGGCGGGCTCCAGGACCGCCATGGGGCCCCGTTCCCTCTTCCGGCACGATCGCCCCGGTGGGTCCCATCCCTAATCCAAGCCCTGGCCCCACCCCCGGCGGAGGTGGGCAGAGCTGCAGTTTCGCCTCGTTTGAGCCGGACCCCCATGAGCCGGGCGGCATATGCTACTACAGCTGTCCGGACGGCTCTACGGCGCAATACATCTCTCCGGACTACACTCAAAACGGCTGTCCTTCGCGACTCGTCGTCAACGCGCTGCTATCCAAGTAGCTAGCGCGCTTTTGGCGGGGCTTTGGGCGAGCCTCCTTTTCGGACGTTTCGCCGGGCCGGGGCTCGCCGTCGCTTTCGAGGGGGCGATTTTTCTCCTCGCATTTCGCGAGTCCAAAGTCTTCCCGCCTTCAAGCCTGGGCGCTTGGTTTGCCTGGCTTGTCTGGATGGCGCTCTCGGCGGCCCATTCCGCGCAGCCGCTTTCGAGCCTTGGGCCCGTCTCCCAATGGGGTGCGGCCGTCGCTCTTTGGGGGCTTCTGAGGACGCGTGGAAACGCCGATTGGCGCGGGACATGGATCGTCGGTGTTTTTGCCCTGGGGATCGCGGCGGGAGCGGCGATCGCCGTCATGGGGCCTCCGGGGCTGCTTCCTCCCAATCAAAACTACACGGCGATGTTGATGGCGGCCGCGGCCGCCGCGGGACTCGGCCTTTGGGGGCGATCCGCCGTCGCGCGCCGCGTACGGCTGGCCGCTGTCGCGGCCATGATCCTCGCCGTGATCGGGCTTTTATGGCTCAAGTCGCGAGGGGCTCTTTTGGGACTTTTGGCGGCCGCCGCGGCGGGGCTTGTCCCCCCATGGTCACGCCGGAGAACGATCTGGCTGCTCTCGGGCGCGGCTTTTGCGGCCGCTCTCGCCCTTTGGATTTGGCCGGACGGCATCCTGACGGAGCTCAAGCTGGGGGATCCTCAAGCGTTGGCGAGGCCGCATTTGTGGCTCTCCGCGCTCAAGGTGATCGCGGATCATCCTTGGCTGGGAGAGGGCCCGGGCAATTTCGAACTGGGACTCTGGAGGCATCTGCCGCTCTCTGGGAGGACCCTTATCCATTACGGTTTCTACGCCGCGCAGGCGCATAGCGAGGTCTTGGAGTTGGCGGCGGAGTCCGGCATCGTGGGGCTCGGGCTATTCCTTGTCGCGTTCTGGAAGACGGTCCAATTCGCAGGGGAGCGAGGGATTTTCGAGGAGAGCGCCTTCCGCGCCGTTGTCGCGATGTCGGCTCAGGCTTGCGTCGACAACGTCCTCCATCTCCCGGGCGCCGCTCTCTTTTTTTTCTCGGCGCTGGCGGCGTCTCGCCCGGACGAAGCGGCTCCGGCCTCCCGGCTTCCTGCCAAGGAAGGCCGCAAGGGCGCGAGGGAGCGTCTTTCCCGTCTGTCATGGAAGGCCTTGGGCGTCGCGGGTCTTCTCGGCGTGGCCGGCGCGGTCATGATCGGTCGAGCCGAAAAGGAATGTTCCCGAAGCCTCCCTGCTTTTCAAGAAGGAATCGCCGCCGCCCGACGTTGCGTTCGCCTTTTCCCGGGCGACCCCGGGCGCCGGGAGCTTCTGGCCCGCGCCTTCATGCGCTCGCGCCCGCCCAGGGTCGAGAAAGCCCTTGAGGAGATCGAAGGGGCCATGCGCCTTTCCCCGGACGACGCGCTCTACCCCGTCATGGCGGCCGAGATCCTCGCGCGGCGGCGGGATTGGCCGGAGGTGATGGCTCTCACCAAGAAAGCGCTCTCTCTTGAGCCGAATTTCATCGAGGCCCGGCTTCTTCGGGCGGAGGCCCTGGCGGCCATGGGACGGTCCGTGGCGGCCCGGCGGGAATGGGAGCGGGCCTCGTCGGCGGCCTCGATCGCGGCCAGGGCGAACCCGGCGGAGAAGCTCCTCTCGCGTTATGACGAGTTGATCCTTTCCTTTGATAAATCGCGATGGCGCCGTTTGGGACGCGTATTGACTTCTCATAAAGAGTAGCCTTATCCTTACTTGTTAACATGAGCGACCGCCTGCGTTCAGGCCTATTCCGAAGATTTGCCCTTTGGATGGGCCTCCTGGCCATGACGCCTGTCCTCATGCTGGGCGTCTCGGTCCTCAACCTAAGCCAGCGCGGGATCGAGGACGCCGTCCTCGAGCTCCAGACCAATCTCGCCGACAAGCTCGCCGTGGGCGTCGACGACTACCTTGGTTCCATTGACCGGGGAACGAGCTTCATCCTCGAGACGCTCCGCTCAAAAATTCCGTGGGGGGACAAGGCGCAGCTCTTGAAGCGGTTCTTGGACGCCAACCCCGACGTCTCCCAAATCGCGATCCTGGACCGGGATGGACGCGAGCTTCTTAAAGCCTATAATCCCGACCTTCCTGCCGCGGGCGGGGAAGCGGCGTCCCCTTCGGCGCTGAGACGCGTCGGAAGCGGCGGGCCAAGGCTCATCACGGTGCGCCAAGCCGCGGGCCTCCCGGTCGTCGACGTCTACTACCCCCTGGATTCGAGGGTCGCCCGCGTCGAAGTGTTCCTTAAATCCTTGGCCGAAAGGATAGCCCAGGAACGAGTCGGGGGGACGGGATTCGCGGTCTTGGTCGACGGCCAGGGACGCCCTCTTGCCTATCCCGCGGGCAAGCTCGATCGATCCCAAATCAAGGATTTTCCCCGCTGGCCGATCGTGGCGCTCGCCGTGTCGGCCCGCAGCGTCGGCTCCGAGTCTTTCCGAACTCCGGAGGGGAAGGCCTTTGTCGGGGCTTATGCCTCGTCGCGCCGCGCGCCCATGGCGATCGTCGTCTTGCAGGAGCGAAGGGAGGCCTTCGCGGCGTCCCGATCGGTCAAGCACGCCCTGGCCTTCGCCGCCGTCGCGGTGATCTTCCTTTCCCTCCTGGGCGCCGCGGGACTGGTCCGGCATCTCACAAAGCCCCTTTTCTCCCTGACCCAGGCGGCGCAACGGGTGGCCCATGGCGACTTCGCCGCCAAGGTTTCCCTGAGGACGGACGACGAGCTGCGGACGCTGGCCGAGACCTTCAACGGCATGACCGAGCAGTTGCGGGCCTACGCCGAGCTTCAGGTCGACCGGCTTCTGGCGGAGCAGCGCAAAACCCAAGCCATCCTCTTCTCGATCTCGGACGGCATCCTGATGGTGGATCCGGAAGGGCGCATTCTTCTCGGCAATCGCAGGGCCTGCGAGCTTCTCGGCTGGGATCACGGGGGGGGCCTGGAGGGCGAGCGCATCGAGGAGGTCGTGACCGCCTCGCCTCTTCAGGAGGCGATCCTGTCCGCCTTCCGCTCGCCGCGGCCGGGCGCTTTCCGCGACGTGGACGTCCCCGTGGGCGACAAGCGGCGCTATCTTAGAGTCCTCTCCCATCCGGTCGTCGCGCCGGAGAATGCCGCCGCGCGCGGCTTCGTCATCGCGGTTCGGGACGTCACGGTGGAGCGCGAATTGGACAAAATGAAGGAGGATTTCCTCCATTACATCACCCACGATCTGCGCAATCCGATCGGCTCGGCCATGGGATTTTTGGACGTTCTTTTAAAGGAAGTGGCGGGGACTCTCAACACCGAGCAGAAGGGAATGGTCTCCTCGGTCAAGCGCTCCCTGACGCGCCTTCTGGGCATGGTCAACAACATCCTCGACATCGCCAAGATGGACGCGGGCAAGGTGCGCATCCAGCTCAACCCGGTTTCGATTCCCGAGGCGGCGTCCCGCGCGATCGCCATTTTGGAGTCCCTGGCGCAAAGAAAGAACATCACGGTGGCGCTTCTTGGGGATCCCGCCCTTCAAATCAACGCCGACAACGATATGCTCGAGCGGGTCTTCGTCAATCTGCTCGGCAACGCGATCAAGGTGACGCCCGAGGGGGGGCGCATCGAGATCTCGGTCGAGGACGCGGGCAAGGTGGTGCGCTCGACGGTGAAGGATTCCGGAGAGGGGATCCCGAAGGAATTTCTCAGCCGTCTCTTCGGAAAATTCGAGCAGGTTCAAAATCACAGCAAGGGAGGGACGGGGCTGGGCTTGGCGATCGTCAAATTCTTCGTCCAGGCGCACCTGGGCCGTGTCTGGGCGGAGTCCGAGCCGGGCTCCGGCGCGCGCTTCATCTTCGAAATTCCTAAAAACCTATGTCTCGACGAGGAAGGCGTCGTCCATCTGGCCGAAACGGTCGCCCGCTAGCGCTAGCGGCCTTCGCGCTCTGGCTGTCGGCGGCCCTGCCGGCGTCGTCCCGAGAGTCGGCGCGTCTCCAGGACGTTCCCGTCGAGCCCGGGGACACCCTCTGGGGCATCGCCCAGAAATACCTCAAGAATCCCCAGGGATGGGATAGCATCTTGAGCTACAACAGGCTTCCCTCCTCGGACCCGACGGCCGCCTTGCCCGGCATGGTGCTGAAAGTCCCGGTTTCCCTTATCAAGGAGGGAATGCGGGCGGCGCGGTTTCTCTTTCTCATCAATCGCGTGGAACTGCGCCGGAGAGAGACCGCGGATTGGAGCGCCGCGGGCTTTTCCATGCAGCTCTACCGCGGCGACGCCGTGCGCACGATGCTCTCGTCCCGGGCCGACGTGAGCTTCCTTGATGGGGGCGTCATCAAGATCGGCCCGCAAAGCCTCGCGATCCTCAAGCCGCCTCGAAACCCCCAAGACATCAGCCTTCGCCGGGGAGTCGCCTTGGCCCGACGCGCCATGGTCGTCACCCCTTCCGCCAAAATCACGCCAAAAACGCACGACACGCAGTACATCGCCCGAGTGCGCCAGGACTTGAGCACCGTCGTCAAGGTGTACGCGGGCGTCGCGGCGGTCAGCTCCGCCGGAAAGTCGGTGGACGTGAAAGCCGGCATGCAGGCGACCGCGCAATTGGGACTTGCGCCCGGGCCGGCGGTCAGGATCAGGGACATGCCCGGATTCGAGGCCGAAGTCGCGAGTTATGGCGGAGCCGTCGACGGATCTGGCCGGACCAAGATCGCGATCGCCCCCGGGGCCGCGATCGCGCAGGCTCGTCCCGAGGAGCTCAAGACATCCGCCGACGGAGATGACCTTTCGGCGGATATCAAGGCCATGAGCGTCGGCATGCCTCTCTCGGGCTACCGGGTTCAGGCGTCCTTCGACCGAAATTTCTCAACCGTCATCTTCAATCATGTCTACGATCCGGATCATCGCTTCAGTCCGGCGGAATCGGGTCTCGGCGCGGGCATCTACTGGTGGCGCATCGCCCTTATCGACCTCCTGGGATATCAGCAGAAATTTTCGCCGCCCAGGCTCTATTCGGTGGGGGCGCGCCGCGGCGGCGCGGAGGAGGGGGACATCCACCGGGCCTGGAGGCTCATGAAGCCCTCCCGGGATATGACGGTCTCGGCGGATAAGTATTTGGTGCAAGGCATTTTGAAGACGCCGTCGCTCGAGGTGACGGTCAACGATGTCCCGG
>JAJYFI010000001.1:25811-28799 GCA_021790955.1 bacterium
ATGTGGGTGAGAACGGGGACTTCTCCGCGGAGGTCACTCTCAATCGCGGCGCCAACGACATCGTCGTGACGGTCCGCAACGCCGCGGGAGACTCGGACACGGCGAGCCGGCGGATTACGCGTTACTAGGGCCTAATCGCCCGCGCCGACCGCCAGGAGTCTTACGAATCCCGACGATGGGCGATGAAGAAGCCGCCGTTGGTTTTCCAGCGGTCCGAGCACGCCTAGAATCGCCGACGGCGAGGAGGCGTCGAGGGGACGCGGAGGGTTTGCGGAGGCTGTCGCCGGGTCGAGCGCCATCGCGATCGCGACATACCTCCACCGTCGAGGGTTTCCCCGCAGTTTGTCCCTTGGGAGGGTCGCGATGACCCTCCCGGAGGCCGCGTCTTTCTGGATGGGGACCTTGATGACGAGGGCGGGGCGGCTGCGCGCGCTTCCCCGGTAGAGCTGCGCGCCGTAGCCGGAAACGACGAGGGCGTCTTCCCATCCGTTCTCGGGACGGACGAAGGCCCGACGCCCGGGAAGGAGCGAGGTCCTTCCAGCGCCTGGAATATGATTGAGATCCATGTAGACATCGAGCAGAAGGGGGCCGAGACCGTAGGGCGTCTGGGGAGAGTCGACGAGTCCTCCCATGGTCGCGATGAAGCGCACGAAGCGATCATCCCATTCGATTCTAAGGACGTCGATGGTCCACGCCTGGGTGCTCGCGGCGACCGTCCCGGTCGATGGATTCGTCGTCGGCGCGGCGGCGGGATGCGGGTTGCGAAATTCGATCCAGTCACGGCCGGTTCCGACGTGCCATGCGTTCTCCGGGACCGGCTCGAAGGATTCCGCCGGCGCCGAGGAGATCCGCGTCGCCTCCGACTCGGCGGCCTCCAGCGTCTCGGGGGCGGGCGCGCCGAGCTTTTGATAGACGCCGACGAGGATGCTTATAAATTGACGGCGGAGATCGCCGGCCTGCGGCGCGGGAATTTGGGACAGGCGGAAATAGACGTTGGCCTGGGCCCGGTGCAGCTCCGACTCGGCGGCGTCGATCGTCTCGGGATCGGCGCTTCCGGAATTCTGATAGCGGCGGACGGCTTTCGCCGCCTCTTCGTAGAGGCGCCAAGCCCATGGCGAGGAGCCGCTCGATTGCCAGACCCGGAAATCCCCTGTCCATGGCGCGGGATAGGGGGATGACCCCTTGGCAAGAAGGGGGTGCGATTTCATCGCCGCGTCGACCGTCTGAAACGGGATGTCCGGGCGTCGGGCCGCGCAGGCCTCAAGGAGGCTGAAAAGAGCTCCCGGGAAGGCGATGCCGTCGTTTTCGTCAACGACGAGAGACGCCGCGGCGGGAGGAAATGCGGGAGCGGGGCCGACCGAGGGCGCGGCGAGGCCGGGATAAGGGCTGAAAGCGACGAGCTTGACGCCGTTATCCTCGATCCAAGGCGACGACGTCATGACGGTCCGGCCGGGAATATCCCCCGTCGCGATCCAGCCAAACCCCAGGGCCTTGGCGGCGGCCACGACGGCGGCATCGACGCCGCCCGCGGCGGGAACGAAACCCTTGGGCCAGGAGCCGAGGGAGCGCCGGTAGCCCTCCCTAGCCGCCGCCAGGAGGTTGCCGGCGTCCTCGGGCCGCGGGGCTTCGGAGTCCGTCGCGATAAGAGGAAGAACGGGGTTCCCCGGCAGGCGCGCCGCGAAATCGACGCGTCCTCGCGCCGCCGGGCCCCCCAGCGCTTCCTTCGCCCCTCCGGCGAGATCCTCGGGGGAAACGGCGATCGTGAGGTTCGCCGCCGGGCAGGAGTCAAGCCGCGATCGCAGTCCCCGCCAATCCGAGAACCCCTCTTGGGGGACCCATAAGAGATAGGCGGGCGAGGCGCCGAAGAAAGCCCCGGCCTGCGGGGCGAGGCTCGCCAGGGCCGCGGCGACGAGCAGGGCTTTTTTCATTTCACAACGACGACCGAGGCGATGCGGCCGGCGTACGAGGCGGTGTCTCGGTTATTAGGGTCGAGCTCGGGCCTGCCGTCGACCACGAAGAGGTAATAATGCCGGCCCAACGGGAGCGGCACGGTGATCTCCCAGCGCCCTCGGGAGCCCTCGGCCATGGGCAGATCCGCGCTTCCCCAGCCGTTAAACTCTCCGATCAAGAAGACCTTGGAGGCGCCCGGGCTTCTCAGCTTGAAGTCGACGAAGCGCAGGCGAGACTTGGCCGGGACGGCGGTAGAGCCGGCCGGGTCGACAAATCGGACCCGCACGGAGCGCAAGGTGGCGGGTTCAAATCCGGACAAGAGCCTCCGCGAGGCGCGCAAGGCGCGCAGGATGTCGGTCGAGGGGACGGCGATAATGGCCACGGCCCCCGCCGCGGCGAGGGCGCCAAGGACTTTTCTGCGTATTTCGCCGGGCCCGTGAGCGCGCATCGAAGGACAACCTCTTGCCCATCACGGGCAAGAAGGGCATCGTATCATTTTCCCCTTTATGTCGTATAATACGGAATTATCGCTCGAGCGATCGCGGGCGTTGACCCCGATTTTCCGGAGGCAATCATGGCAGACAAAAACTTGGCGGCAGAGAAATACAAGCACGCCGATCACGTGGCGTGGCGGCGCGTCGCGGAGGAAGTCGTCGTTCTCGATCTCAATAGCAGCGCCTACTACTCGCTTAACGAGGTGGGCGCTTTCGTCTGGGAGCGGCTGGGCCAAGGGCAGTCCCTTCGGGATATCGCCACGGCCCTGTGCGAGGATTACGACGTCGAGGAAAAGCAGGCGCGCAAGGATGTCGACGCCGTCGTGCAGGACATGATCAAGAACAAAATCCTCGAGCCGAAGGCGGCGTAAGCGCCACGACGGCAAAAACGGCCCCGGCAGCAAACGAATCCGCCGGACAAAAATCTGAAGCAACCGCCGCTTCGCCGCCGTTTTGGGGAAGGGTGCGTGAGCGGTTGAAACGGACGGTCTCGAAAACCGTTAGGGTGTCACAGCCCTCGGGGGTTCGAATCCCCCCCCTTCCG
>JAJYFI010000051.1 GCA_021790955.1 bacterium
GCGCCGGGTCGTCCAGGGGGCCGTGGTCGTGCCGGTGCACCACGCTGGCGTGCGGCGCCGTCCGCACCAGGTCCGGGTCCTCGTACGCCTCGCGGACGACGCGCTCCAGGGTGGCCGCGTACTCGTCGAGCTCCTCGGGCGAGTACGACTCGGTCGGCTCGAGGGTGAAGGGCTCCGGCACGAGCCAGGGATGGTGGCTGGTCCAGTAGTGGGCGCCGAAGTCGGCCATCCGCCGCCCCACGTCCTCCGAGCCCACGCCCGTCTCGCGCCGCAGCGGCTCGAAACTGTAGCGGACCTGCTCCAGGCGCCGGCGGTCCGGCCACGGCACCGCCACGCCGCGGATCCGGCGAACACGGTCGAGGAGGCAGTGGTTGGCGAGCACTTGACGGCCTATCTACTGGAGCATCCGGAAGACGGCGATCCTAGGACGGCTGAAAAATTGCCGGCCGCCGCCCATCGCGGGAGACGTCTTCTTTACTTTCCTGGCCGCCGCGGCGGGAGGCGCGGCGTTGCGGCTCAGCGAGCATTTGGGCTGCTATCGGCGGCATGCTTCCAGCCATGATTTCTTCGAAGCCGGGGAATACGAGAAAAAGGCGCGATCGCATCGGCGTTGTCTTGACGCCGCCGCTCGAGCCTTGGAGGCGATCGCTCCCTTAGGCCATCCGATTCTGGCCGACGACTTGCGCGCCGTCATGCGCCATGAGGCCGCCGAAATGCTTCTGGCGGAGGCACAAGGGCGCCGATGACGAGGAGGCTCCAATATTTCGCGATGACGGCGGTTGCCGTCTTTTTGGCTTTTGGATCGTGCGCCGATTCCATTTGCCTGACTCCCTTGAGCTCGTGGCCGCCGGGAGACGGGACCGCCGTCGTCACGGCGTATCTTGCCGCGCTGAGCCGCGCCAGAATGGGGACGGAATACCTCTTCACCTATGGCCCGCTCGGATTCGCCATGGTCCCGATGGGCGTCGACCGATTTCTTTTCACGCTCGCGCTGGGTTTGCGCATGGCTGAAGCCGGGCTTTGGGCCGGCGCCATCGCGGCCTGGCTTTTCTTTGCCTTGCGGCTTAAGCCTTGGGCGGCGTTTGTGATTCTGGCGATGTTGGCTATCCCGAGCGCCAACGGGGCGTACTCCGACTTCACGGCCGCCGTTGCGGCGGTTTTCATGCTTGGGCTGCTCGATTTGCGATCGCGAGCGCATCCTCTCCGCCGCATCCCATCCTGGGCTTTCGCCTCGGCGGCCGGCGCTCTTCTCGCCGCGGGGGCGCTGATGAAGGTGTCGCAACTTCCCCTGGCGGCCTTCATCGCCGCCGTGTGGATGCCGTCCCATGCTTCGGGGCCGAATGGGAATTTCAGGGACGCGGCCTCTTTTGGGATCGCGGCCCTTATCGTGTATTTCGGGGCCTTCATTGAGTTCGGGGGCGGACTTCGGCAAGCTTTCATTTGGCCTATCGCCGCTCTTCCTCTGATCTCAGGCTATCCCTGGGCGATGAGCTTGGCCGGGGATCCTGGACAACTGGCCATGGCCTGCTGCGTGTTGGGTTTGTTCGCTTTTGGCGTGGGCGAGGCCGCGATGAATTCCATCGTCCCGAAATGGGCCTGCCTTGCGGCCGCCGCGATGGCGTTCACCTTGTTTAAGGAGGGGTTCGTCCGCCATGATTATTGGCATATGCGCGTCTTTTTCGCGGCGATGCCGCCGTGCGCGCTCCTCTTATGGAGGCCTCAATCCAAGCCGCGTCCATGGGGAGCGGCGAGTCTCGGCGGCGTCTTGGCCCTCTGCTTTGTGACGACCGTGAACGCCGGCGGCATCGTGAATCCGGCAAGGCTGGTCCGCCAAGCGTGGAGGGGGGGGCATTATATCGCCTCTTCCGGCTATGCGGGCCGCTTGGCGGAGGAGGATCGAAACGCGGCGTTAGGGATCTATCCGGAATTAAGAGCGCTTCGGAGGACCATCCAAGGACGCAGGGCCTTTTACTGGCCGTGGTGGGGGAACGCCGTTGTCGCGCTGGAAGGACGGGAGGCGTGGGCTCCGGAGCCCTTGGAATATTCCGCCTATACCTCCTCCCTCGACGAACGGGACGCGGCCTTTTTTTCTTCTTCCCGCCGTCCCGCGCTCGGCCTGCTTTCCATCGATTCCGAAGACGATCGCATGCCTTTGCAGACGGCGGGCGGGACGTTCCTTCAGATCCTGTCCTGCTACAAGCCCGCCGCGGTTGACGGGGATCTCCTGGTCGTCGCTCGCGGCGGCTCTCCCTTGGGCCCCTGCCCCAGTCGGTCGCTACGAAAGCCGGCGCGGTGGATCTCCCGGAGTTTTGACTCCTGGATAGAGGTTCCGGCGAAGAAGGGAGCTCTCGTTTTCGCGCGATTACAAGTGAAGCCTTCCTTCTTGGCGCGGCTCATGTCTTTCCTGTTTAAGCCTCCCCCTTTGTATATGACGGTGAAAGCGGCGCAAGGGCCGGATCGGACCTTTCGGCTCATCGACCGAACCTTAGACGATGGGATCCTCATTTCGCCGGTCTTAACTTCAGCTGAGCAGGCCGCTGAAATATGGCTGGGATGCCCGAGGGATCCCGTTAAAAGCATCAAGGTTTGGGGAGCGCCCTGGGGATGGCCTCGGCGGTTTAAAATCAGCTTTTATCCCCAGCACGTCCGTTCGCCTGGGCCGATACGCCTCGCTGATCCCGGGAAGCGGTCGGAGCTTGCGGGGGTGATGACGTCGCTTCAGGCGATCGAGGGCGGCGGCCATTGGCTCAAAATCGCGGGGAGACTCTTTTCAATTCGAGCCGACGATCCGTTGGATGAAATCTCCCAACGAGGGCTGGGACTTGTCCGCATGCTGGATTCGGGGCGGGCCCAGTTAATCCCCAGCTATCTCCGCATCGTATCCGACAAAGCGACGGATCGGCGCCCTGCTCCCGGCATCGGATTTGCCGCCCTCATCCCCAGGCGATTATGGCCGGGGCGATTCCGATGGGTCCGGCGATTGCCCGGCTCTTCGAAATATGAAACCATCGGAAGGATGTCCGCGAAGAGGCAGGCGCCTCCCAAGGGAAGAGGGGCCGCGTGACGGCGAGGCGCGTTCCGTTTTTTTCTTGCGTCATTCCCGCGTACAATCGGGCGCCCTACCTCGCCCAGGCGATCGAGAGCGCCCTCATGCAGGACGTGCCGGCATCCGAGCGTGAAATCATCGTCGTGGACGACGGCTCCACGGACGCGACTTCGGAGGTTCTGCGCCGTTATGCCGGCCGGATCCGCATCTTCCGGCAGCGCCGCCAAGGCCAGGGGGCGGCGTATCGAAGAGCCGTCGCGTTCGCCCGAGGCGAAATCGTCGCGGGACTTGATTCCGACGATGTGTGGCTTCCGTCAAAGCTATCCCGCGTCGCCCAGGCCTTTGAAAAAAGGGGGGATGTCGTCGCGGTCGCGCATGGCGTGAAGTTCGTGGATGCTCGGCTCAGGCCGCTGAAGTTCCAACCCGCTTGGCGCGTCCCGGAAGATAGGATCCTCGATCTGAATCGAGATTCGATCCTCCAGTATTCTCCGGCCGGGCAAGTTTTATATGGAAGCGTCCTTTTCACCACGGGAAGCGCCTGGGCCGTCAAGAGAGCGGCTGTCGTGGGGAAGAATCGGTCCCTCCGTTTGCGATTCCCGGCGGAGCCAATTTGGCCCGAGCAATGGATCATGCTGGCGGCCGCGGCCGCCGGGGGATCGGCCGTCCGGCTCGGAGATGCCCTCTCTCTTTATCGCAGGCATGAGAACAATGAGAGCCGTTACCCGGCGCATACCGTTGAGGACAAGATTCTCCTGCGAAAATACTCCGAGCGTCTGGCTTCCCGCGCGCTTCAATTCTTGGATTGCGCGCCGCGCCGAGCCTTGGCGCATGATTTGCGGACGATGGCCCGTCGCTATGCCGCCGAAATACTCCTGCTGGAGGCGCGCCGTTGAGGGGGGTTCGCGCGAAGGGAGGGGCGGCACGCCGCGCGAGGATCTCAAGCCCAGCCATTCTTGCTTCCGTTGGCGTCGCCGGCGCCTGTCTCTTTGTGCTGGAAGTCGTCGGCGCGCGCATGCTGACGACCTACTACGGGAACACCATTTATCTGTTCTCCGGCGTCACGAGCTCCATCTTGGCGGCCATGGCGCTGGGCTACTGGCTAGGCGGCCGCTGGGCCCGGAAGTCCGCATCCCCAGGCCGATTTTACGCGCTCGTCACGGCGGGCGGTCTCAGCGTGCCGGCGCTTTATGTCGCGGCCTCCTTTTTCCTTCCCGCCTGGGGGTATCGTCTCTCTCCCGCCGTCGGGCCCCTTGTCGGGGCGACGGTCTTTTTGGCTCCGTCCTCCGCGCTGATCGCCGCCCTGTCCCCCGTCGCGATCCAGGCCCTTTCAACATCTCGCGGCGCCGCGACGGGCGCCGTCGCGGCGCGCGTCTTTTTTTGGTCCACGGCGGGAAATATCATCGGCTGCCTCGCCGCGGCATTTCTCCTCATTCCCTTTTGGGCCATTTCTCGAATTCTTCCCGGGATCGGCCTTGTCTTGACGTCCGTGGGCGTCTTGGGCCTGTGCCGCGATCCTAACACTGCCGTAGGGGGCCTTCTCGCGCTGCTGTTGGCCGCGGCCGCGGCGGGCCTCAAGCGCGATTATTACCCCCTGCCTCCCAATACCCTCTATAGCCGGGACGGACCATTCTCCCGAATCACGATCTCCGATGATCGCGACGATCGACCTCTCCTGCGCAAGCTCCAAGCGGGACGAGACTTCGCCAGCTACAAGCTTATGCCCCCTGACCGCATGCGATACCTTCTTCAGCATCCGGTGTACGGTTTCATTAACTTCCCATATTTAAAGGATATTGAAACTCTCTTATGCCGGTCCCGAAATTTTCATCCCCGCAAAATCCTAGTCGTGGGTGGGGGGGCTTACGTCGTTCCCAACAGGCTGCTCCGTGCTTTTCCCGATGCCCGTGTCGATATTGCCGAAGTTGATCCTCTCCTGCCCGATCTCGCCGCTCGCTACTTTGACTTTGCCCCATCCAAGCGGGTTAGAAATTTCACGGAGGACGGAAGAAGCCGCCTGCGCAACGGCAAGGACCGCTATGACCTTGTTTTTGTGGATGCGGGAGAAGAGTCCGGCTATCCGCCGCAGTTGGCCACGAAGGAATTTTACCGTCTCGTCCGCGCGCGCCTTCGGAGCGGCGGCATGCTCATCGTCAACTCCATCGGCATCATACCAAGCCAGGGCCCGTCCTTAACTTCTTCTTTGATCAAGACCCTGCGCGCCGTGTTCCCGGAGAGCCGATACTACGCCCTGGGAGGACCTGCTGAAAAGGGTCTTCAAAACATCGAGTTGGCGGCCTTCGTCGATTCATCGGTTCCCACGTTCGGCCAGGGCGCTTTGGCGCGCATGGAAGTCCATCTGGGCCGCCATGATCTGGACTCATCCCCGCTCTTGACGGATTCCTACTCTCCCGTGGAATATCTGATGTCCCGGGCTCGGTAAGGCGTCTTTTTGATTTTTTTCCGACACTCCTTCAGCTTCATTCGGACATTTCGAAAAGGCGGCGGCAAGGGGCGGCCGTGATAGAATTGGATGATTTTCCCATAGATCTCTTCGGCCTCCCTTGGCGCTCCGGCGTCGACGAAGTAATCGGCGACTTGATTCCAGTCATAGCTGAACAACGAGCGCGCCATGTCTCTTTCTAAGAGTTCCAGGGCGAGCGGGCAGGCTCGGCCGGCCCATCGGCGGGCCTTGGCCATGCGACCGCGTGACGCATAATAGGCAGCCGCCCCCAAGAACCCGCTCAGCCTGCCGCGTCTGCAGCTTCCATCAGAGATTTTGACGCAGGCATTCACGCCTTTTTCGTAATAGTAGCCCGCCAGCTCCTTGTCTCCCGCATCAACGTAAATGTCTCCCAAATCCGCCAGGTGGGTGCATCGTGAACAGGCATCCGGGTTTAATTTCAATAGATAGAGCAGGTCTGATGCCGCTTGGTCATAATCGCCAAGATCTCTGAAGGCTTGCGCCTCGTTAAAGACAGCCAGCTGCCCTTCGGCAGACGCGATGTCTCGCTTAGAAAGCAGTTTGACGGAGGTCCTTAGATAGTTTTGGGCTTTCCTAAAGAGGCCATGGTTTCTCAGGAAATTGCCAAGGTGGGCGTAACCAAAAGGGCTTGAGGTATCGACGGCGACGGCATGCCGGAAACTTTTTTCCGCCTCTTGCTCGCTCCCGAGCTGGATGAGGTTGAAATAGCCCTCTTGGATATAGGAATCTCGCGCGTTCCAGCCCGCCTTCCGGCCTCGCGCGAATGCGGCCTTCGCCAGGTCGTAGCGTCCCATGGCCGCGTAATTGCGCGCCATTTCCGCGTAGAGGGAATATTCGGACGGCCGGAGCGCCAGCGCTTTGTTGAAGTCGGCCGCCGCCGCCTTCCTCTTTCCCTGCGCCATTTCCGACAACGCCAACTCATGCACCGCATCGAAGTTGCCGGGATGAGATTTGACGGCCTTTTCTCCGGTCCGTCGACACGCGATCATCAGCGCGAAGGCGAAAAGCGACGCGGCCGCGCGCGCGCGCATGCCGGCGGGGGATTCAAAAGCTATCGGCACGTCCATGGCCCCGAAGAATTCCGAGACAGGGCGCGCGCGACATCGGCGGCGATGAGGGCGTTGCCCCGCGGCGTGGCGTGGCCGAAACTGCCCGCGAAAAAATCCGTGAAAAAATCCGCCACGGGCCGGTCGGCCAAGGCGGATTTGAAGGATTTTTCATTATCCACGATGAGCGCCTGCGGGCCGCAGAGAGCGCGAAGGGGCTGGACCGGTCTCATGGGATACTGCACGCAGATCAGTTTTTTGCCATAGCGCGCCACGATTCGGCGCAGGCGGGCGTAATTCAGGGCCAACGCCGGGGGAGCCGCGGCCGCCCGCAATGCTTCGGCTTTTTTAAAAAGGGCCTCGGCGCGCCGAGCGCGTCCGTGGGAGAGCCAATACAGGCCGCGGCTCCCAAAGTAAAGCGGCGAGGCGGGATCTCGGCGAGGCAGCAAAAGAACGGAGTCATTCTTGTAAGGATAATTGAGCCCTTGCGCCCATATCCAATGATAGGGCGGAGACGAATAGCTCATGCCAAGGGAACGCTTAAACCATGCTTTGGCTTGGGCTTTTTTGCCCTCCGAGGTCAAAATATCCGCCATGTCCAATACATAGTCTGCGTTGCCGGAGTCCCTTTTTAGCGCCAGCCTCAGATAGGCCTCCGCCGCCCCATTGCGTCCGGACAAGGACTCCACATCGGACAAGGCGCGATACCCTGAGGCGTCCGCGGGATGCGCGCCGATATACCGTTTGAAAACGGTGCGATACGCGGAGAGAACGCGGGCCGGGTCCTTGGCCGAATAAAGCTCGCCCATCATGCGGTAGCCGAGCCAGCGTGCGTTGCCTCGCATCTCCGCCTCAAACCGAAGCCTGGAGGGGAGCATTCGTATCAGGTTCCAGAGTCGAGATCGGCTTCTTTCATGGGTCGGGAAGCCGGCGGGATGGATGTCGTAGTCGTTGATCCCCATCATGGCGATGACGGCATCGGGGTTATATCGTTCAATCCACGAAGGGAGTTTTTCTAAAATCTCCGTCGTCGTCGCCGCGGGGATTCCGGCGTTGACGACCTCGAAACGACATCGGCCCGGGCGGCTTTTGTTGAGCAAGCGCTCCAGCTGTCGAGGGTAGGAGTCGGGTCCCCCCATGGCCGTCGTGGACTCGCCGATGCAAAGCAGGCGCGCCACGTCTGGATGGGCGTTGGCGCGGAGCGTGCCGCGGCAATACAGCCAATGGATGTCGCTCAAAGCCCGAAGCGTCAATTCGGCCCCCAAGCAAGCCGCGACGACGCCTCCGATCATCAGGATGCCGCGCCCCAGTCTTGCGCGATAGAAGGCCATGGAATTTAACATCGTGGGCCCGGCCTGAGCGGACGCGGCTCGCTACCGCTCCTGATCAAGTAGCCATGCGATCTGGGGGCGGAGCTCCTCGATAACCGTCTTGTACTGCGGAAGGTTTGGCACCAGCGGTCCAAGCCACTGCTTCCAGGTTTTTTCCACAGCCGTGAGCATCGCCTCCGAAAAAAAGCTCTCGGGCCCTGAAAAGGTCACTTCCTTGGGCGCGCACTTCTCGCGCAGGAAGGTCGAGAAGCCCGACGTGTCCAGGCCGTCGCGGTGGGCTCCGAGGATGCGCCATAGATCGTAGTAGTCCCGGGCGCGGGAGCGCGCCCAGCCGCGGCGCTCAAGCGAGCGCCTAT
>JAJYFI010000052.1 GCA_021790955.1 bacterium
CACCCACCAGGAGGAGATCGCGTCGAAGACTTCCCTCCCGTCCTTCGTGACGAGCGTCGATCCGCGCGCGGCCTCGATGAAAAGCGGGGGCTCGGCCGTCGCGTGCTGGGTGTAGGGCCGCCAGACGGGGCTTTCCCTCCTTCTCCCCTTTGAAGAGATGGTCGGGATGAGGGAGAAAGCCTCTCGCCGGAAGGATTTTTCGAACGCCTTGGAAAGGCGCTCCGCCGCTCCCGCTCGATCCAACCCGTCGATCCAGTCGAGCCTTCCGAGCCGCCGGGCGCCCGACATCGCGGCGATCGTGCGCTCCGTGTCAGGCATGGGATTCCCGATGAAGGCGATCCCCAAAAGCGGGACCCCCCGGCTCCGGAGCGCCTCGATGGAGAGCAGCGTGTGGTTGATCGTCCCCAGGGCGGTGCGCGCGCAAAGGACGACCGGCGCCCCCCAGCGCTCAAGAAGCTCCACCTGCAGATGCTCGCGCGACAACGGCACGAGCAGCCCCCCCGCGAGCTCGACGATCAACGGGCGGGAGGGATCGGGGAACTTGGGCAGACGCGCGAGGCGATCGAGGCTGATCGCCACCCCGTCGATCTCGCTTGAGCGGTGCGGCGACAGCGGCCGCGAGAGCACGTAGCGCTCCTTGAGGATTCTCTTCGCGGCAAGCCCCAATTGGAGGACTCGCCGGGAATCGGTCGAGGGCTCACGCCCCGACTGGACGGGCTTCCAGTAATAACCGTCCAAGGCCCGCGCGAGCGCGGCCGCAAACACGGTCTTGCCTACATTCGTGTCCGTCCCCGCGACGACGATCACGCCCCGGCCCACGTTTCAGGCGGCCGCAGCGGCGGGCGCGGCCTTCTCGAGGCTCCTCTCGATCCTCGAGAGTTCCCGAGCGAGCTCCTCGATCTCCCGCTCGCGCCGCTCGGCATGGATCGAAACGCGAAGCCTCGCAGTCCCCGGCGGCACGGTCGGCGGGCGCACGGCCCGGACGTCGAAGCCGCGGCGGGCAAGCTCCCTGGCGGCGGCGAGCGCCTCCCCCTCGGAGCCGATCGCGACCGGGATGACGGGGGTGTCGCGCTCGACGGTCCTCCAGCGCGAAAGCGCTCCCTTGAGGCGCGAGGAGGCGGTCCTCGAGAGCTCGCGCAGGCGCTCACGGCGCCAGGGCTCCTCGTCGATCAAGGCGAGGGCCCGACGGACGGCGGCCGCGACGGCGGGAGGCTGGGCCGTCGAGAAAATAAAGGGCCTTGAACGGTTGACGAGGTAGCGGGCGACCAGACGCGGCCCGACGACGAGCGCCCCGGCGGCCCCCAGGGCCTTGCCGCAGGTGTGCAGAGCGATCGACTCCGGGGCCTTCAGGCCCTCGAGAGCCCCCCGCCCCGTCGTTCCCAGCACCCCGGTCGCGTGGGCCTCGTCCACAACGAGGGTCGCCTCGAAGCGGCGGGCGAGGTCCAGGAAGGCGGGAAGCGGCGCGAGATCCCCCTCCATGCTGTAGAGGCTCTCGACCGCGATGTAGAGCTCGCGGGCGCCGCGCTCGCGCGCCAGGCGCAGCCGCCGTCCGGCGTCCTCCGGGTCGTTGTGGCGGAAGGAGGATTTTCCCGCGAGGGAGGCACGGATTCCCTCCTTGACGCTCGCGTGGACCCGCTCGTCATAGACGACGCAGGATCTCGGCGCGGGGAGGGTGGAGAAGATCGCGAGATTGGCGTCGAAGCCGGAGTTGAAATAAAGGGCCGCCTCGGCGCCGAAAAAGCGCGCCGCCTCGGCCTCAAGCGCCTCATGCTCCTCGTGATGGCCCGCGAGCAACCTCGAGCCCGCGGCGCCGAGACGCCCCCAGCGGACCAGCGCCGCGCGCGCGGCCTCGATCATCAGGGGATGCCGCGCCAAGCCCAGGTAGTCGTTGGAGGCGAAATCAAGGCCGCGGGGCAGGGCCGGCTCGCGTCCGAGCCCGCGGCTTTCGAGCTCGGAGAGCTCTTTGCTAATCCTTGAGAGCATGGCGGCAGCTCCCGGCCGTCGCCGCGCCGGCCTCGGGTTCGAGCGGCGTCAAGCCCAGCGTCTTAAGCAGCGCGCGGTCCGACTCCCAGGACGGATTGGGGGTAGTCAGGAGTTTTTCCCCCGTGAAGATCGAATCCGCCCCCGCCATGAAGCAGAGCGCCTGCGCCTCCGGGGAAAGAGAAAGCCTGCCCGCGGAAAGCCGGACCTTGGCGCGCGGGAAAAGGACGCGCGCCGCCGCGATCATGCGCACGAGCTCAAACGGATCCACCGGGGGCTTCCCCTCGAGCGGCGTCCCCGGGGCGGCGACCAGGGCGTTGATCGGCACGCTCTCGGGCGGGCTGTCGAGATTGGCGAGGGTGCACAGAAGCGTCGCACGGTCCTCCACGCTCTCTCCCATCCCGATGATGCCGCCGCAGCAGGCGGCGATCCCGGCGCGAGCGACGTTCTGAAGGGTCTGCAAGCGTTCCTCGTAGGTCCTCGTCGAGATGATCGACCCGTAGAAATCCTCCGAGCTGTCGAGGTTGTGGTTGTAGGCTGAGAGCCCCGCCTCCTTGAGACGCCGCGCCTGCTCCTCGGTGAGCATGCCCAACGTGCAACAGGCCTCAAGCCCCAGGGCGCGCACCCCGCGCACCATCTCGAGCACCCGCTCGAAATCGGGGCCGTCCTTGACCTCCCGCCAGGCGGCCCCCATGCAAAATCGCGTCGAGCCCGCCTCGCGGGCCTCCCGGGCGCGCTCAAGGACCTCCCGGGGCTCCATGAGCTTTTGGGGCTTGACCGGGGAGTCGTGATGGGCCGACTGGGGGCAGTAGCCGCAGTCTTCCGGGCAGGCCCCGGTCTTGACGGAAAGGAGCGTGCAGAGCTGGACCTCCTGCCTGGCGTGATGCTCGCGATAGACTCGCGCGGCCTCAAAGACCAGATCGAGAAGCGGCCGGTCGAAAAGCTCCCGCACGGCCTTGAGCGTCCATCTCCCGGGCCCGAAGGGCTTCGCCGACGCCGGAGAACTCATCAAGACGTCATTATGGCAAAATCGGCAGGGCCATGGCGGCCAGGCTCACGCCGGAGATGGCAAGCCCCGCCATGACGGCCCGGGAGGAAAACTTAAAGCGCAGCTCGTGTTCGCCGGGCGGAATCTCCACCGCCGGGAAGGCCCCCTCGAAGCGCCCATGCGGGATCTCGCGGCCGTCGAGGAAGGCCCGCCAGCCGGGGTAGTCGATCTCGGAGAAGACGACCGTCGCGGGGGTCTCGGCGCGGACGCGGGCGCCAATCTCGCCCGGGCGGTAGGACTCGATCTCCGCCGTGCCGCGCCCTCCGGCCAGGAAGACCCGGGAGCGCGAAGAGGGCCTCCATAAGACCCGCACGACCCCGAGGCCCAGCGCCCGGGCTCCCGGCGCGGGATCGACGACAGCCGCGACCCCCGCCCCATCGAGCAGGCGGCCCGCGCCCAAGCCGCCGAGGCGGGCAAGATAGCGGGCCGCGAGCTTCGTGGTGAGCACCTGGTAGCTTGCGGCCTCCTGCACGCCGAAGGCCGTCCCGAAGGAGGGCGCGAGAAACTCCCTCAGCATCAGGAAATCGCGCTCATCCCGGAACCGCGCGCGCTCCCACAACCTGCGCATCCGCGCCGTGTGGAAAATCCGCCCCGGCGGCGAGCCCGGCCCCGCAAGACGCGCGGCGAGCGCCGGCTCGTCCGCGAGGAAGGCGGGCCGGCTCCAGGCCGTCAGAGGGAACTGGGAAAAGAGGGCGAGGTCCGCCGCCACCGCGGCCGCGGCGAGACCCCGCCAGCCGGAGGAAAGCTCCTGCGCGCCGCGCGCGGCGAGCGCCGCGACGGCCGCGATCGAGGCCAGAAGCCAATTGGCGGGGAAGCGGAACACCCGCAGGATGGGGAGGCTCGACTCGCCCGGCAGATGGGCGCCCAAGCTCAAGAGGGCCGCGGCCGCGCCCAAAAGGGCCAGGCCGCGTTCCCGCCGTCCACCTTTCAGGGCCCCCACGAGCGCCAGGCCCAGGGCTGGAAGGCCGACGTAGAAGCCGACGATCGCCGGATCGCCCTCGATCTTCGGCGAGACGGCGCTCCAGAAGGGCAGGAAGGCTTCCTTCAACAATTGAAGAGGCGGCAGGGAATAGCGCGTCGCCTCGGCGGCCTTGAGGACGAAGGGGCGCGCCGAATGCCTCAAAAACTCAAGGAAAGGGAGCCATTGCAGCGCCGAGAGCCCCGCGGCCATAAAAAGCGCGGCCGCGAGGAGGCGTAGCGACTCCCGGCCCCTCCACGCCGCCATGAGAAGCGCCGCGGCGACGATCACGATGAAAAAGGGCGGGAAGCCCGCGAGCCAGGCCATGGCGAGAGAAGCCGCCAGAGCCCGCCACGAGCCCGTCTCCTCGAAATAGAGCGTGGGAAACAGCCAGCTTGCGGCCGCGAAATGGTTCGGCAGCGTCGCGCGCGCCATGAAAAAGCCGTTGAGGCCCGCGACGGCGGCGGCCGTCGCCGCCGCGGCCAGCCCCCCTCCCGCGCGCCGCACCCAGGCCGCCGCGAAGCCCGAGGCGATGAGCGTGTGGAGGACGACCCAAATCCGAAGAAAACCCGCGAAATCGGGGGCCGCCGCGGCGAGCCAAGTGAAGGGATAGGCCGCCATCGTCTGGGGGTCGGCCCAGAAGGGCTCCCCCATGTTTTTCGCCGCGTCCCATAAAGGGAGCCGGGCCCCGGCCGTCAACGAGCGAAAAAGGGCCCAGTCGGGATAAAACAGCGCCGCGAGGTTCACGTCGAGGGGGATCTGCCCCGACCACAAAAGCCGCCGCCACGCGGCGACGAGGAGAAGCGTTCCGGCGATGGCGGCCGGCCAGACGCCGCGGCGGGAAGATTTCTCGTTCAGGAGTTTTACTTGGCGGCCCCGGATTTTTTGACGAAGGTCCCCTTCTCGTATTCCTCGAAGGCCTCCCGAATCTGATCACGCGTATTCATGACGATCGGACCGTGCCAGGCGACGGGCTCGCCGAGCGGCTTTCCCGAGACGAGAAGGAAGCGGGCCGGCCGGCTTCGCGTCTCTACCTGGAGGCTGCCGGAACGCCCGAACAAAACGAGCGTCTGGTTGGGGCTGGCCTTGGCCCCCGGCTCAAAAGACGCCTCGCCGTCGATCACGTAGGCGAACACGGTGTGCCCGGGCGCCACGGGACGGCTCCAGGGGGTGTGCGGCGGCAGCGTCACGTCCAGATACTCGGGCTCAATGACGACGTCCCGGACCGGCCCCACCGTTCGGCCGACGCGCCCGGCAACGACGAGGATCCTGGCGCCCGCATCCTCGATGACGGGCACCATGCCGCTTTTGACGTCCCGGTAGCGCGGGTCCATCATCTTTTGAGCGGCGGGGAGGTTCGCCCAGAGCTGGAAGCCGCACATCGAGCCTTTCTTGCTCCCCTTGGGCATCTCCTGATGGAGAATCCCGCTTCCCGCCGTCATCCATTGGATGTCACCCGAGCCGATGACGCCGCCGTTGCCCAGGCTGTCCTCGTGCTCGACGTCGCCGTCCAGGACGTAGGTGATCGTCTCGATGCCGCGATGAGGATGCCAGGGGAATCCCGCCAGATAATCGGCGGGGTTGTCCGAGCGAAAATCGTCGAGCATCAGGAAGGGGTCGAACCGGGGGAGCTCGTGGAAACCAAAGGCTCGCCGCAAATGCACGCCCGCCCCCTCCAACGTGGGAGAGCTCGTCCAAACCTTTTGGATCCGTCGTGCCGCGGCGATCTCGGCCATCGTTCCTCCTTCGCGCTTGGGCGCGAATTTATTTTACTATGTAGCCGGGGCGCCGACGCGCCCGGCGCCCCTCGTCTTCATGAAGATTATCGCCGGAACGCTCGATCTCAAGAGCTCCGGGAAGGCGGCCGGTCTGCGCGTGCTCGTCACCGGGGCCTCTTCCGGGATCGGCCGGGCGCTCGCGGAGGGCTTTCTCTCAGACAAGGCCCGGGTCGCCGTCTGCGCGAGGCGGGGGCCCCGGCTCGCCTCCCTCAAGGACCGCGGCGCCGCCGCTTTCCGCGCCGATGTCGCCAAGCCCGCCGAGGTGGAGGCCCTGATCAGGGGCGTCGAGAAGGCTCTCGGGGGCCTTGACGCCCTGATCAACAACGCCGCGATTTTGCGCCACGGAAGGCTCACGGAGCAGCCGATCGACGATTGGACGGAGACGCTCCAGACCGACCTCGCGGCGCCGTTTCTGGTCGCGCGCGCGGCCACCCGGATCATGAAGCGGGGCTCCATCGTCAACATCAGCTCGGGCCTGGGGTTTGCGCCCATGGAGCCCTATGGAGCCTACTGCGTCGCGAAGGCGGGCCTCAACATGCTGACGCGCGTTTTGGCCCTTGAGTGGCAGGGACGCATCGCCGTCAACGCAGTCAATCCAGGCATCGCCCGCACCGAGATGAACCCGACGGCGCCGAATGACCCCGCGAGCGTCTATCCGATCGTGCAGGCGCTCGCCGCCGCGGGCCCCGAGGGGCCAACCGGTCGCTGCTTCAAGAAGGACGGCAGCGAAAACGTCTGGGACCGCTGACGCCCGGATATCATTGGGCGGGACAAATCCCGATTTGCCGCCCGCACTTGACGCAGGCGGCCG
Source organism: bacterium (assembly GCA_021790955.1). Taxonomy (GTDB): domain Bacteria; phylum Elusimicrobiota; class Elusimicrobia; order UBA1565; family UBA9628; genus JAJZAK01. The sequence continues at coordinate 6,576 of JAJYFI010000052.1, forward strand.
TCATCGGCCATTGCGCCAGTCTTGCGCTCAAGACGCACGGTTCGCCGCATCCGGGGCAGGGGACCGATCCGGACACGATGAGGCCGCGGACCTGCGTCGCCTTCCACGCGGACTGCAATCCCAGCATCAAGCAAAGAGGCACCAGAACGAGATGCACGATCGGAAAGAAGACGCAAACGAGGCCGACGCCCCAGAAAGTCCCCAGCTTGGCCAGCCCGTTCCTGATCCGCTCCGAAATTTCAAGAGGACGGATGCGGACGACGCCGACGGATGGGGCCGCTCGATACATCGTGGCCTCGACGCCGATCTCTATCATCTCCGCATTCATGCCGGGGGGCGCGCGCGGCTCAGCGGTCGTCGAAGCGAAGAAGTCGGGCGTTGCGGGGATCGCAGACCCAGAAACGCCTCGCGCGGGCCACGACGCAATGGGCCTCCGGAGCCGTCCGCACCGTCTCAAGGGCGTCAAGGGCGCCCCGGGAACCCACGTCCGCGATCACGAGCGTGGCGCTTTCGGCGCCGGGGACGTAGAGATGGCGCAGGGCGGGATCGTAGGCGATGATGTCGACCCCCGCCCCGGCGGCGACGCTTGAGAGGACCTTCCCCTGGTGGATCGTGTCCAGGGCCTGGGCCTTGCCTTCCCGGCAACCCACGAAAAGAAAGCCGTCGTCCTCGTCGAGCGCCAGCCCGCTCGAATGGCCGCACCCGTTTTTCCATCGGGCCTTGATCCGCCTCTTGCCGACGGAGAGCGCGAGGCTCGCGCCCCCGCGCGAGTTCGTGAAAGCCGTCCTTCTTGGGGAGTCGACGACCAGGGATTCGGGCCCGTCCGGCACCCGGATCGAACCCGAATGCTTGAGGATCGCCGAACTTTTCCCGCGCCCGACGGAAAATACCTCGATTTCATGGAGCGCCGGCTCCGTGACCCAGACCTCCCGGGTCGCCTCGACGTATCGGACATAGTCGGGCTTTCCCGCGAGAGCAACGGAGGACTTGACTTTCCCGCTTTGGGGGTCGAGGGCCCTCAAGACCCGGGCGTTCCTGTCGACCGCGAAGACCAGGCCCAACCCCGCGTCAGCCGACGTCACTCCGACATCGTGCCCCTTCGCGGCGCCCGAGGAGGGCGGAAAGGCCCGCAGGGAGAGGGCGTTACCGGTCCCGGGGCTTAGGAGGTAGACCGATCCCGTTCGGCCGGCCGGAACGAGGAGCCTGTCCAGGGAGGCGCTGTAGACCAAGTCGTCAAAACCGATCACGCCGGGGCCGGCTCCGGCCAAAGTCACCGGCGTCGCGGCTGGCCGGCCGGCGGCGCAGCCCGAAAGGGCCAAGGCCGCCACCGCCGCGAGGCCCGGACGCGATGGCCTCGGGAATCTTAGGGTCGTCATGAGGGCCTCCTGGCGCATTTTGCGCCGGGCGCGGAACGGGCCTGGGGCGCGCCGTCGATCAAGGACTCCTTTTTGCGGCGCGGCAACCTCTTGATCGCGGCCTCGCGCACCAGGGCCTCGCTGCGCGTCATAAAGTTTTCCAAGTAGAGGAGCGCGACCGGCGGGTGCGTCCGCGTGTAGGCCGCGCCCCGTCCCGCCTGGTGCGCGGCGAGCCGCGCCTCCACGTCCTTGGCGATGCCGGTGTAGAGGGAGCCGTCGCCGCAGCGCAGG
>JAJYFI010000053.1:0-4912 GCA_021790955.1 bacterium
GGCGCCTGAAATCTTCGCGACGGACCTGGACGTTGCGCAGACCCGCCGTTCGGACGTTGAATCGCGCCGTCCGCAAGGCCGCCGCGCCGATATCGGTCGCGACGACGCGGGCCTCGGGGAAGGCGCGAGCCATCGCGATCGCGATCGCGCCGCTTCCCGTCCCGATGTCGAGAATGCGAAGGGGGAGCCGTCCGTCGGATTTGAGAGCGCCGAGCACGGCTTCGACCAACTCCTCGGTGGCGGGTCGGGGGATGAGGACTCCGGGGCCGACGCGCAAGCGTTCCCCCATGAAAGGTTGGCTTCCGAGCACATAGCCCAAGGGAATGCGTTTGCATCGTCGCTGGATCTTGTTCCAAAAAAGACGGGCGACCGGGGCGGGGAAGGGCTCGCCCGAGCGCAGCCGCCAGTCAAGGCGGCCTCCCCGCAGGCATGCCGCCATGATAAATTGGGCGTTGGCCGAGGGTTCGGGGACGCAATGGGCTTGAAGAACCTGATCGGCGCGCCGGACCCAATCGCCGATGGTGAGCGTCCTCATGGGGCGCTCTCTTCCGGGGGAAGCTCTTTCCGGAGGACTTCAAGAATCTCTTGGATCTCTCCCTCCATGATGGCGGGAAGGTTATACCAGGAGCGCTCCAGGCGATGGTCCGTCATCCGGTTTTGGGGAAAATTATAGGTGCGGATCTTCTCCGAGCGCTCGGCGCCGCCCACCTGCTTGCGCCGTTCCTCGACCTCGCCCGCCTTGGCCGTCTCTTCCCGGATGCGGCCGAGCTTGGCTCTGAGGATCTTGAGCGCTTTGAGCTTGTTTTTGAATTGGGAGCGCTCGTCCTGGCACTGAACGACAATCCCGCTGGGGAGATGGGTGATGCGGATGGCGGTCTCGACTTTGTTGACGTTTTGGCCGCCGTGACCTCCGGCCCTGTACGTGTCGATTTTGAGATCCTCGCTGCGCAGCGGCACCTCTTCCTCTTCCTCGACCTCCGGCAGAACGGCGACGGTCGCCGTCGAGGTATGAATACGCCCGGAGGCCTCGGTTCTGGGCACGCGCTGCACGCGGTGGACGCCTCCTTCCCATTTGAGCCAGGAATAGGCGTCGGGCCCCTGGACATAGAGCGTGGCTTGCTTGATGCCCTTGAGTCCCGTCTGGCTGATGTCGGCAAGTTCGGCCTTCCAACCCTTGGCCTCGGCATAGCGCCGGTAAAGGCGCAGCAGATCCGCCGCGAATAAGGCCGCCTCCTCGCCCCCGGCGCCCGCTCGAATCTCGATGAAGGCGTTGCGGTTCTCGCCGGGGCCTTGTTCCATCTCGCGCAGCGTCGAGGACTCGATGTCCTTGAGCTTCTCTACAAGAGACGGCTTCTCGGTTCGCGCGAGCTCCGCCATCTCCTTGTCGGAGGATCGCAGGAACTCGTCGAGCTCCGCGATTTCGCGCTCGAGCCTTGAGATCTCGGAGGCGCGGGCCGCGATCGGCGCGAGGTCGCGGTGCCGACGGCTGATCGTTTTGAGTTCCTCCAAGGGGGGAGACAGGGCCATGCGCCGTTCGATATCACTAAACTCGGCCCAAAGGGCGGAGAGGCGCGGATCCATGATTGATCGAGAAAAAAGCGAACCCGGAACGGGCCGCTAGCTGGGAGAGACGGTCGCCGGAGCCTTGCCGGCCGGGGCGCCCTTGGACGGCTTGGCCCCGCCTTTCTTGCCCGCAGGCTTTTCCTCGGCTTTCCGGGGCGCCGTCGTCAAAACGCCCTTCTTCGCGGGCTTGGTCCCGACGGCCGGCATCTTGCGGGAGGGCTTTGCGGCGGCGGTTTTGCGCACGACGGTCCGGCCGCCCGTCGACTTGAAGCGCTTCTCGAAGCGTTCGACGCGGCCCGCGGTGTCGACCAGCTTTTGCTGGCCGGTGAAGAAGGGATGGCAGGCCGAGCAGATATCGAGGCGGATCGAATCCTTGGTCGAGCGAGTCTCGAAGGTGTTCCCGCAGGCGCAGACGACTTTGGTTGTGGCGTAAACCGGATGTAGGTTGACTCTCATGGCTTGAATGAATGTCCGGCTATTATAACACATCGCGCGCTTAAAATAAAAAAGAAAGGCCGCCCCGTTGCCGCGGGGCGGCCTTCGGTGGATCTCCGGCCCCGGGGCCGGAGGATGCCGGGCGAAGCTTAGTGGCTCGCGCCGGTCGCCGGGGCGACCGGCGTCGCAGGGGCGAGCGCGGCCGCCTTCTTTCCCTTCTTGGCCATCTTCTTGTGGGTGGCCGCCTTCTTCTTATGCGCGGCCGCCTTCTTATGATGGCCCACGTGCTTTTTGGCTTTGTGAACGCCCTGAGGGGCGGTCGCCGCGTGAGTCGCGGCGTCTTTGGCCGGAGCCGGGGCGTTATTCTGAGCCAGCCCGGCGACCGAGAAAGCCAGCGCGGCGGTCACGGCGAGCGTCAACTCTCTAACCATGGGAACGTCCTCCTTAGTCTTGGTTCCAATTTACGATTGCATGCGAGGGTCTGGGAGCGAGAGCTTCCAGGCCGCCCGCACGGCATTATATATTACGCGGGATCGGCTAAAAAGTTCCCGTTCCCGGCCAGCGCGCGGGGTCTGGACATTGGACACTTACCGTAGAACCTTTTAAAATGTCCCGTGTCCTGGCCCCGGCATGATGATTCACACGATTAATGATTAAACGCCTGCGAAGGCTCGTCTTCGGCGCCCCTCGCAACGTCCAGGATCCCGGGGTCCATCATAAAATCTCCCTGATCGCCTTTTTAGCCTGGGTCGGGCTGGGCGCGGACGGGCTTTCCTCCTCCTGTTACGGTCCCGACGAGGCCTTCAGAGCCTTGGGCGCGCACGCCTATTTGGCGATCCCCCTGGCTCTTTCGGTCGCCCTGACGGTTTTCATCATTTCTTACTGCTATACGCGCATCATCGAGCATTTTCCTTTCGGCGGCGGCGGCTATATCGTGGCCGGAAGGCTCCTGGGGCCCACGGTGGGGCTCGTATCCGGGAGCGCGTTGCTCGTGGATTATGTCCTCACGATCTCCGTGTCGATCGCGGCGGGTGTCGACGCGTTCTTCAGCTTCCTTCCCTATTCGTGGCAGGGACTCAAGCTGGGGATGGAATGCGTCATCATCCTTGTCATGATGCTGATGAACTTGCGGGGAGTCAAGGAATCGGTGACGGCCCTGATGCCCGTCTTCCTCATCTTTCTCGTCACTCACGCCGTCATCATCCTGGGGCTTCCCTTCGTGACGTCGGGATCGATCGGAACGGCCATCGGGGGAGCCCGGCAGGGATTTGCGGGAGGTCTCGCGGGCCTCGGCGCGGCCGGCCTTTTCGGGATCTTCCTTCGCTCCTACTCGCTCGGCGCTGGAACCTACACCGGCATCGAGGCGGTTTCAAACGGTCTCCCCATCATGCGGGAGCCCAAGGTGGAGACGGGCAAGCGCACGATGTTTTACATGGCCTCTTCGCTCGCGATCACCGCGGGAGGAATCCTGCTCGGCTACCTGCTTCTTGACGCTCATCCCATCCCGGGCCGGACGATGAACGCCGTCCTCATCGACAATTTCATCCGTGGCTCATGGTTGGGGGGAGGATCGGCGGGACGATGGTTTAAAATCACGACGCTGCTTTCGGAAACGGCGCTCCTTATCGTCGGGGCCCAAACGGGCTTCATCGACGGACCTCGCGTGATGGCCAATATGGCGCATGATTCCTGGCTGCCCAACCGTTTCGCGACGCTCTCCGACCGCCTGACGATCCAGAGCGGCGTGTTTTTAATCTCGGCGGTGGCCCTGGGGACGCTTCTTTATACCCACGGAGAAACGAGCACGCTGGTCTTAATGTATTCGATCAACGTCTTCATCACTTTTTCGCTCTCACAGATCGCCATGATGCGCTTCTGGTTCGGCAGCCGCCGCCGGGACCCCTCTTGGACGTGGAATCTCTTCGTCCACGGGGTGGGATTTGTTTTGTGCTTCTCGATCCTGGCGGTGAGTCTTTACACCAAGTTTTTCCAAGGGGGATGGCTGACCATCTTGTTGACGGCGGGGCTCGTCGCCTTCTGCCTGCTCATCGAGAGGCATTACCGCCTCGTCAAGCAGAACCTATCGCGTTTGGACGAGATCATGACGGGGCTTCCGCGCGTGGAAGAAGAGTCCGGCAAGCCGCTTGACCCGAAGGCTCCGACGGCGATCCTGCTTGTCGGAGGCTACGGCGGTCTCGGCATCCACTCGATCCTCGCGATCCAGAAGCTGTTCCCGTACTACTTCAAGAACTTTATTTTCGTCTCGGTCGGGGTCGTCGACGCGGCGAGCTTCAAGGGGATCGCCCGGGTGGAGGAGATCCGGCGGGCGACCGAGAAATCCCTCAAGGACTATGTCGCCCTTGCCCACAGCCTGGGCCTCGCCGCCGACTGGCGCATGGAGATGGGGACGGACGTCCTGGAGCAGGCGGAGCGGCTGTGCCTGGAGGCCGCGCACGAATACCCGCGCGCCATCATCTTCGCCGGCCGGCTCATCTTCGAGGATGAGAAATGGTATCACCGGCTTCTCCACAATGAGACCGCCTATCAAATGCAGCGCCGGCTTCAGTTCGCGGGCCTCAACGCCATGGTTCTCCCGGTCCGGGTCCTGGCCGGCGCGCCGGCGTGATCGGGAGCGTTCCAGGAGTCCCGGCGCCTTGCCTCGTCGCCCGCCCCCCCAGGAACACGACGGCGGCGCCGGCCGGGACGTAAAGCCGCCAGTAGTCGGCGTGGAGGGCGCGCCAGAAGCCGGCGCCGTCTCCCGGCGAGAGCTTCCAGGCCAGGATCGCCAAGGTCAAGCTGACGGCCGTCGAGCCCAGCATGAGCCCGACCAGAGACTTTGATGGGACGCGCCAGTCGGTCAGGATGGCGAGCGCGAAGAGCCCGAGAAGGGGCCCGTAGGTGAAGGAAACCATCC
>JAJYFI010000053.1:4922-8178 GCA_021790955.1 bacterium
AGCGCGGCAGGAGCAGCGCCAGGACGAGAAAACCGAGGCCGAATCCCACGAAGGAGGCCCTGGAGACCCGCAGCGTTTGGGCGGCGGCCCCGTCGCCCTTCCAGGTCTTGTAGAAATCGACGGTGAAGGAGGTCGCGAGCGCGGCGAGGGCCGAGTTGGAGCTTCCCATCGCGGCGGCGGCGAGGGCTGCGAGCAGGAGGCCCTTCAAACCGCTCGGCATGGCATAGAGGATAAAGCGCGGAAAGACGCGATCGGGGTCCCCGACGCCGGCTGCGAAGTCCGGATGGGACTGGGCGAAGGCGTAGATCGCGACGCCTATCAAGAGGAAAATGAGCGCGATGGGAACGGAGGCGAGCACCGAGAGAATGAGGCCCCAGCGCGCCTTGCGGGGGTCGTCGCACATGAGAAGCCTTTGAACCAGATCCTGGTCCGTTCCGTAGGCCGCCGCCGAATTGAAGAAGCCCCAGCTCGCGATCAAAGCGAAGAGCCCTAGATTGCGCGGGCGGAGAAGCTCCAGGAAATTGAGCTTATCGTAGAAGGAGCCGTCCGGGGTCCGGGCGTGCCGCGCCGCGTGAAGGATCGCCGGGACTCCGCCCGGGACCCGGCCCGCGATGAAGACGATCGTGGCGACGGCCGCCGCGGCGATGAGCAGAAACTGAAGCAGGTCTGTCCAAGCGATCGCCTTGCCGCCTCCCGCCGTCGAGTAGGCGAGGATGAGGAGGATGGTCACGGTGACCGCCCAGGGATAAGACAAGGCCCCGCCGCTTGCGACCTCGAGAACCTTGGCCGCGGCCACGACGCGGACGGTCGAGGCGAGGGTTCTGGAGATGAGGAAGTATCCCGAGGCGGCGACACGGGCCCCGCGCCCGAAGCGGCGGTCGATGGTTTCATAGATCGAAGTCACCCGCGTCTTCTGGTAATAAGGGAGGAAGACGGCGGCGACGAAGAAGGCCGCCGCGATATCGCCGACGTTCCCGAAGAGATAGCGGCAGTCGGAGGAGTAGCCCTCGGCCGGGCCTCCGATCAGGGTCAAGGCGGAGATCGCGGTCGCAAGAAAGCTCTCTGCCGTGACAAGCCAAGGGATTTGGCGGCCGGCGAGAAAGTAGTCCTCGGCCGTGCGAGACGGCGTTCTCGCGGCCCAGATTCCGACGCCGAAGAGGGCGGCGACATAAGCCGCAAGGATCGCCGCGTCCAGGGCGGAGAGGTTCATCGGCCGCCGCGGCGCAGCGCCGCGATTATTTCCCTCGGCCGCCGGCCGCGCCCCGAGAGACGGACGCGGCGGATCCCTTCGCCGATATGCGAGAAGGCCATCTCCAGGCGATCGCTTGGCAGGAAGACGTCGCCGGATTCGGGCCATTCGACGGCGAGAATCCCCTCGGGATCCTGGAGGGCCGCCTCGATTCCTATGTCGCCCGCCTCTCCCGCAGCGATGCGGTAGAGATCAAAATGATGGAGAGTGCGACCTTTGCCGCGATAGAGGCGCTCGAGCGTGAAGCTCGGGCTTTGCACGTGGGCCGCGATCCCCAGCCCCCGAACCAGGCCCGAGACGAAGGTCGTCTTCCCGCTGCCTAGTTCGCCGCGCAGGCATAAGATATCGAGCGGCTTGAGGAGGCGGCCGATCCGTTCTCCAAGAGCCAGAGTCTCGGCGGGGCCCGATGTCCTAAAGAGCATGCGGCGCTTTCGCGGCGAAGGGATCGTAGCCTCCGTGCGCCGATAAGGCCCTGGCTCCCCGCTTGGAGACGGCCCCCAGCGGGTAGGCGGCAGGCAGCACGGCCTTAAGCCGAGCCAGCCGAGGAGGGGGCACGCTGAAGAGGAGACCATAGTCCTCTCCGGCGTCGGGATTCCCGGCGACGGGGGCATGCGAGAGGTCGAGACGAAATGAGGTCCCGGAGGCCCGCGCGATTTCCCAAGCCGAACGGGAGAGGCCGTCCGAGTTGTCGATGAGGGCGGTGGCGAGCCTCGAACGGGCAAGGAGGCGGGCGGCGCGGAATTGAGGCTCGGGCTCCCAGAAGGCCGTAACTCCAGCGGGGTCCTTGGCGCGGCGTCGAAGGGCCGCAAGCCCCCGGCCGGCGAGGCCCAAAGGCCCCACTCCATAGAGGAGATCCCCCGGCTTGGCGCCGGATCGGCGGAGGATGCCGGAAGGGTTCGCCTCGCCCAGGGCGGTCAGGCCGAAAAAGAGCCTCGAGGAACGCACCAGATTGCCCCCCAGAAGGGCCGTCTTAAAGAGGCGGCAGTCGGCCGAGAGGCCATCGAGAAAATCGCGGAACCAACGCTCGGGCGCCGAGGCCGGGAAGGCCGCCGTCGCCAGAACCGCCAGAGGTTTGACGTCTCCCATGGCCGCCAAGTCGCTTAGATTCACCCGCAGCAGCTTCCGGCCAAGCCGCCTGAAATCCGTCCATCGGGTTTCAAAGTGAGCCCCCTCGGCGAGGTCGTCGTGGGTCGCGACGAGGATCTTGCCGGGGGCGACCTTGAGGAGGCCGGCGTCGTCTCCGGGGCCGAGCACGAGGGCCGGGAGATGCTGGCGCTTGAGGCGCGCGTAGATGCGATCGAGAAGACGCGCCTCGCCGAGCGAGGAAAGGACGTGTTTCACCGGGAGAATTTCTTGAAAGCCTGAGGCAGGTGGGAGATGACGTCGCCGGCGGTCGTGGACCAGACGCCCATGGAGCGGCCGGCCAAATCTCCAGCTGACCCGTGAAGGTGGGCTCCCAACGCCGCGGCGGCGAAGGCGCACTCCATGGGAGTCCCCTTGAACCGTCCGCTTGCGATCATCTGCGCCCAAAGCCCGGCGATAAGCCCCGTGAGCACATCCCCCGAGCCTCCTTTGGCGAGCGCGGGCCCTCCGGTCGTGTTGACAAGGGTCTCCCGTCCGTCGGAGACGACGCTTCTGCGGCCTTTGAGAAGGCAGACGCCGCGCCAGTCCTGGGCGAGCTTGATCGCGGAGGCGGCGCGATTTTTCAGCACGGCCGCGGTGAGGTGAAGGCCCAGGCACCGGGCCATTTCCCCCGCGTGCGGGGTGAAGACGCAGGGAATGGCGCGACGGCCGGCGAAGAGGTCTCGCGATCGTTTGGGGGCGCCCGCCAAGGCGTTGAGAGCGTCGGCGTCCACGACCGCCGGCAAATCGAGGGACTCGATGAGAGAGAAGACGAGTTCCTGGACGGCCGACGCGAGGGAAAGTCCCGGGCCGATCGCGAGAACGGAGAAACTCCGGCTTTGACGGGCTTCTTGGATGAGCGGGAGGGCGGAAGGTTCGATCGCC
>JAJYFI010000054.1 GCA_021790955.1 bacterium
AAGATACTCGAGGCTCTGGTATTCCCCCCTCTTTTCCTTGAGCAGATCAAGGACGGGCTCCTGGTAGGAGACGGGGGTCATGACGGTGGCCAGGACGACCGGCTCCTCGATCGACGTGATTTCCCCATGGGCGGGAAACCGCGCCGGATTGTCAAGATCGACGACGCTTGCGTCGCTTCGCTTGACGCGGTAGGACACTTGAGGGCTTGTCGCGATGAGATCCAGCCCGAACTCCCGCTCGAGACGTTCGCGGATGATCTCGAGGTGGAGTAGGCCTAGAAATCCCAGGCGGTACCCAAGCCCCAGGGCTTCCGAGGTCTCGGGTTGGAATCGGAAAGAGCTGTCCTCAAGGCGGAGCTTCTCCAGAGCGATGCCCAGGGCGGGATAGTCGGCGGCATTGACGGGGAACATCCCGGCGAAGACGACGGGCTTGATCTCACGGTAGCCCGGAAGGGCGGCGGGCAGCGGCCGGGCGGATTCCATGAGGGTGTCTCCGACGCGGACCTGGCTGGGATCCTTGAGCCCAAGGACGACGTAGCCCACCTCTCCGGCGCCGAGCCCCTCCGGCGCGGGAACCGGCTCCGGGGTGAGGGTGCCGGCCTCCTCGGCGACGAAGGCGAGACCATGGGAGAAGAACTCGTACGGGGTCTTCGGCTTGAGCGCCCCCTCGAAGACGCGGACGAGGGCGATCACCCCGCGGTAGGGATTGAAGAAAGAGTCGAAGACGAGGGCCGCGCAGGGGTTCTCCGAGCGGCCGGAGGGCGCCGGGATCTCATGCAGGATGCGCTCCAGAATCTCGTCCACCCCGCGGCCGTCCTTGGCGGAAGCCAGCACCGGAGGAGCGTCGATTTTAAGGAGGTCCCGTATCTGCGCCGCCGTCCCTTCAATGTCGGCCGTCGGCAGGTCGACCTTGTTGATGACGGGGATGAGGGCCAGGCCCAGCTCTTGGGCGAGGGAGGCGTGCGCCAGGGTCTGCGCCTCGACGCCCTGGGTCGCGTCGACGACGAGGAGCGCCCCGTCGCAGGCCGCGAGGGCGCGAGAGACTTCGTAGGAAAAATCCACATGCCCAGGCGTGTCGATCAGATTAAGAGCGTAGCGCGTTCCCTCGTATTCGTAGGGCATCCGCAGCGCTTTCGCCTTGATCGTGATGCCTCGCTCGCGCTCGAGCTCCATCGAATCGACGGCCTCGTGGGCTTGCCGGGACATTTTGGCGCCGGCGGCTTCGAGCAGCTTCGCCGCGAGGGTCGACTTGCCGTGATCGATGTGGGCGACGATCGAGAAATTCCGGATCAGATCGGGGCGGATCACTGGGATCTCTTCAATTATAAATCCGGGGGAATGAGCCGGCGGACATCTTCCGAGGTCGAGCATTTAAGCGCGGCTTCGACGAGGCGGCGGGCGTTCTCGTGGCGGATGGCCCGGACCGCCTTTTTGACGCGAAGGAACATGCGCGCCGGGACGGAGAGGCTGTCAAAACCGAGGCCGACGAGGAACGGGATGGCTTGCGGGTCGGCCGTCATCTCGCCGCAGATCCCGACGGGCTTTTGATGAGCATGGGCCGCTGAGATGACGCGGGCGAGGAGTTGGAGCACGGCGGGGTGGAAGGGGTCGTAGAGGTGGCTGACGCTCTCGTTGATCCGGTCGACGGCGAGGGTGTACTGGATGAGATCGTTGGTGCCCACGGAGAGAAAATCCACGAGCGGCAGGAAGCTCTCGATGGTGAGCGCGGCGGAGGGAACCTCCACCATCATCCCCAATTCGACGGCCGAGGTCTTATCCCTTTTGAGGCCTTCCGCTTCGAGCTCGGCCCGAGCCTTGAGAAAGACCTGGCGCGCCATGGACATCTCGGCGGGACTCGTGATCATGGGGACCATGATCCGCAGCGGCCCGATGGAGGAGGCCCTCAAGATGCCGCGCATCTGGGTCTTGAAAAGGTCGAAATGCTTGAGGCTGAGGCGGATCCCGCGCAGCCCCAGGAAGGGGTTCGGCTCATTGACGGAGTTTTCGAGGCCCCATCGCACCAGGCGGTCGGCGCCCAAGTCGGCGGTGCGAATGGTGACGGGCTTCGGCGAAAGGGTTTTGGCGACCGCGGAATAGATGAGGGTCTGCTTGTCTTCCGCGGGGGGGGCCGGGGTGTTCAAAAACAGGCACTCGGTCCGGAAAAGGCCGATCCCGTCGGGGTGCAGCGCCGCCACCGCTTTGAGATCCTCCGGAGAATCGAGGTTCGCCTCGAGGCGCAGGCGCTTGCCGTCCTGCGTGGAGGCCGGAAGGTCTTTCAAGGCCGCGAGCGCCGTCTCTTCCTCGATGAATTTGGCGCGCGCCTGGGCGTATTTGTGAAGGGTCTCGGCGCCCGGATGGATGATGAGAAGGCCTTCCCCTCCATCCAGGATGAGCTGGTCGCCGGTCTTGACGCGACGGCTGACGTCGGATAGGCCGACGACGGCCGGGATGTTGAGGCTCTGCGCCAAGATCGCGGTGTGGCTCGACTTTCCCCCCAGGTCCGTCGCGAAGCCCAGGACCTTCGCCTTGGGAAGCGCGAGCGTTTCCGAGGGGAGGAGATTCCGGGCCAGGACGATCGAGGGTTCCTCGATCGCGGCGACGTCGCGGCGCGGCCGGCGCGTGAGGTGGGTGAGGAGCCGCTTGCCGACGTCGTTGAGGTCGTGGCGCCTTTCCCGGAAAAACTCGTCTTTCATCTTCTCAAACTGCCCGGAGATCTCCGCGAGGGCCTGGCTCAGCGCGTATTCGGCGTTGACCCCTTCCTTCAGGATTCGCTGCGGGACTTCCTGCGTGATGAGGGGATCGTCGAGGATGAGACGGTGGGCGTCGATGAGCCGCGCGTGTTGTTTGCCCAGGACGCGCAGGATCTTGGTTTCCGTTTGATCGAGATCCTTCAGCGTGGACTTCAGCGCGGCCTTGAAGCGGCGCGTCTCGGGCTTGAGAAGCTCGGGAGGAAGCTGGATGCGTTCGACCGCGATGTCCTCGTCGTCGAGCAGATAGGCTTTTCCCATCGCGATGCCGGGAGAGGCCGCGATGCCCTTGATGACGATCATGATCCTTCCTTACTCCTCGCCAAAGCCGTCCGCGACCAGCTTTTCGATGGATTGAAGGACGGCCTCCTCGTCCGGCCCTTCGGCGCGAACAAGGATCTTGGAACCGCGCTCCGCGGCCAGCAACATGAGTCCCATGACGCTCTTGCCGTTGACCTCGAGCCCCTCTTTGACGACGGCGACGCGGCTCTTGAATCGCCCGGTTTCCCGCACGAAAAGAGCCGCCGGGCGGGCGTGGAGACCGAGCTTGTTGGGGATGGTGAACTCTCGTTCGGTCATCGGTGGATGTCCCGGTGGAATTCGCGCACCGTATAGCCTTTCTCGGCGAGCTTCTGGCCGAGGTAGTGGGCGGTAAAGACGCTGCGATGGCGGCCTCCGGTGCAGCCTACGGCGAGCGTCAGGTAGGATTTGCCCTCTCGAATATAGGAAGGAAGAAGCCCCATCAAGAATTTCAAGTAATTCCTGAGAAAGCGTCGCGCGATCGGCTGGCCCAGGATATGCCGGGCGACGCGCGCGTCGAGGCCGGTGAGCTTCTTGAGCTTGCGCTCGTAGTTGGGATTGGGAAGAAATCGGACGTCCATGACGATGTCCGCGTCCATGGGCAGGCCGTGCTTGTAGCCGAAGGAGACCAGCGAAAGCATCATCTCCCGCGTGCGCTTGAGCTGCAGGGCTCCGGCGAGCGTTTCCTTGAGCTCGTTCAAGGTGAGTTCCGACGTGTCGATGACCTTGTCGGCGATCTCCTTGACCGGAAGAAGGCGCGCGCGTTCCTCGCGGATGGCCTGGGTGACCTTCTTGCCCAGGGGATGGCGGTGGCGCGTTTCGGAATAGCGCTGGATGATGACCGGATCGGCCGCCTCGAGGAATAGGACTCGCGCGACGATGCCCAGGGCCTCAAGCCTTTTGAGCACGCGCGGCAGGTCGCCGATTTCCCGCCCTCCCCGGATGTCGAGGCCCAGGGCGACGTGGCGCGGGGGGTGCGTCTGGAGAATGTTGCGCGCGAAGTCTTCAAGGAGCGCGATGGGGAGGTTGTCGACGCAGGAGAACCCAAGGTCCTCGAAGACCTTCAGGGCCTGGCTTTTCCCCGCCCCCGAGACGCCGGTGATGACAAAGAGCAGCCGCTTTTTCACGCCGATTTCTTGCTCATCCTCCTGATCAAGTCCTTGTTGAAAACGCGCGACGCCCAATAGCCGCGTCCCTTGAGGCGTTGGTTGAGAGCCGCGACCTCGATGAGGATGGCGAGGTTGCGGCCCGGGGATACCGGGATGCGGATGAGGGGGACCTTTACGCCGAGCAGGTCCAGCGATTCCGGATCAAGGCCGGTCCGCTCGACGAGGCTCGTCTTGGCCCAAGGCTCGAGAACCGCCGCGAGCTCGATGCGGGTGCGGTCGAGGATGGCTCCAATGCCGAAGAGGAGCGTCACATCGATGATCCCGAGACCGCGGACCTCCATGTAGTTCTTGAGCGGCTCGGGGCAGGAGCCGCGAAGGATCCCTCCGCCGAGCCTCCGGATGTCGATCGCGTCGTCCGCGATGAGGATGTGGCCGCGCTTCAAAAGCTCCAGGGCGCACTCGGATTTGCCGATGCCGGGTTCGCCCTGGATGAGGACGCCGAGGCCGTAAACGTCCACAAGGACGCCATGGACGGTCGCCCGCGGCGCCAAGCGCGCGTCAAGGATGTCGGAGAGCTCCCGGGTCAGTTCGGCGGTCGAAAGCCCGGATAGAAGCAGCGGCACGCCCGCGCGACGGCAGGCGTCGGTGACGACCTTGGGCGGCCTCGTCGCGCGGCTTGTGATGAGGCAGGGGAGCTCCGGAAATTTGAGGATCCCGGCGAGGGCCGCGCGCAAGCGCTCGGGATCGGCGTTGCGAAGGTAGGATTGCTCCCCGAGGCCCAGGATCTGAATGCGCTCGGGCCTGAAATGGTCCAAGAATCCGACCAGGGCGAGGCCGGGACGGTTGAGCTCGCGGACGGTGATCGGCTTGTCGAGGAAGCTGGCGCCCGCGACGATCTTGAGCTTGAGCCGTTCGCCTTGGTCGCCTAACAGGCTTCGGACGGTTAAGGCCTGTGGCACGGACGCGGCGCGTTATTTTCCCTTCCGGACGGCCTCGAGAATCCCATAGGAATCTCCGTCGCGCCGGTAAACAAGGCAGATATGCCCGGAATCTTTGTTTTCGAAAAGGCGGAAGTTCTGGCCGAGGCGCTCCATTTCCACCGCCGCCTCCTCGGGAGCGACGGGATAGACCGGCTGCTTGAAGACGGTGAACTGGGTCGTCCGAGGCGCGGCCGCCTCGGCCTCGGCGGCGAGAAGGGTCGGGAGATGGGGCTTGTGATGGTTCTTGAGACGGTCCTTGTATTTCTTGAGTTGGACGTCGATCTTATCCGAGGCGAGATCGACGGCGGAGTAGAGGTCCGCCGATTTGGCGAGGGCTCGGAATGTTTGGTGCGAGGCGTGGACGAGGAGTTCGGCCGCGTGCGTGTTCTTGTCCACCGAAAGGAACGCCTGTCCCCAGATCACATGATCGAAATATCGCTCCGCTTTCTGCATTTTTTCGCGGACGTAGCCTTCAATGGCCGGGGTTACCTTCACACGGCGGCCGGTGATTTGAATGTCCATGGGAACGATGCAATTCAAGCACTTCTAAGCCGACGGCGTCAATTTGGGGGGGCGGCCTTGCCCCTGGCGCTTTACGGGACGCGCTCCGGCGGCACCAGCTTGGGGTAACGACGCCGGGGCGGGCGAAGCCTCGCCAAGCGGTGCTTTGCCAGCGCCACGGCGTGGGGCGCTATCGCCTTCGCCGCCAGCGATTGCCCCAGGGCGTTGAGGTAGGGCTTGGAAGGGTCGAGCAGAAGCGCCGAAGGAGCATGGCGATCGAAGGCGCGGGAGACGTTGATGAAGGGAATCCCAAGTTTCGCGGCGTCATGCTTGAGGCCGGGTTCGATGGCCGCGGGCGCTCGCGCCGTTTCGCCCTTTGAAAGGTCCGGGAAGTAAGCGATCATCGCGGGCTTGCCGCAGGCTTTCTTGAAGTCGGATAAAAGAGCGAGGATTTTCTTCGGCGCGTCAGGGGGGAGAGATTCGCCGCCGGAGGAGGGCGGGGAGCGGCGGGCGAAGATGCGCTCGGTCATCCAGCGGTAGAAACGACTATGTTCGCGCAGGAAATTCTTAAGGCCGGGCCGGTTGAGCCACGGCTTCGGCTTCCGCTCAAGGTCCCGGGGCCCCAGCTGAAGGATGACGGCGTCGGCATCGAAGAGGGCGCCGCGTCTCTTGAAGGACTCCATTTTCTGTTCGAGGTTGTAGTTGTACATCGAGAGATTCGCGACGGAGAAGGGGACGTCGGGAGGCAGCCGGAAAAATTGCCGCAGCTGCTGGACGTAGCCCGCCTCCTCCGGCAGACCCAGGGCGAAGCTGGGGTGATCTCCGACGACCAGGACTCGGAATTCATTCGAGGACTTGGTTGCCTGCATCTCCGGCTGGCGCAGGCCGAGGGAGTCGATCCGGACCCAGCTTCCCGACTTGTACCCTTCGGCGCCGGGCTTGAGTTCGAATCCCAGGCGGGGATCGCGGCTGTCTTGGTAGACGAGCGCCTCCTGGCGGATGAAAATCCGCGTTCCGATCTCAAGCGTTGCCGCCGCCGCGAGGGGAGCGACGAGGAGGACTGCCAGAAGGCGGTTAAGTTTCGATCGGGAGGCGGACTTTTTGCGGCGAAACGACATAAGCGGGAACAATCATATCATGAATAAATAGCCGGCGCCTCAATAACGGCTGCGGCCGTTGTCGATTTTTAAAAGAAGCTTTTGGGCTTCCTTGAGATCTTCCGGGTATTCCGCCGGGTCCTCGGGGTTTTTCTCGTCGACGACGGCCTGGAGCTGGATGCGGGCTTGCGAAGGCTTGCCGCGGTTCAGATAGGTTCGAGCCAGGGCGAGGCGAGCCGAGCAGTCGCGAGGGGACAGCTGAATGGATTCTTTGAATTCGTCCAGGGCGCGCCGCTTCCCGCCGCCGAGCATCCGAGGCAGGGATTCGAATATCTCCCCGAGAATCCGGTGGGGGCGCCCGTCTTGCGGGTCGAGCCGGATGGCTGCCGCCAGTTCGCGCTTCATGGGCGCCACGAGGAAGGCGCTTTTGAGAAGGCCGTCCTCGCGTCCGAGAAGGCCCATCGACAGCCCGAGCCAATAGTGCGCAAGCGAGCAATCTGGAGCGCCGTCAACGGCCGCCGTGAGTGATGAGCGCGCCGCGATGAAATCGGAGCGCCTGCCTTTCGCGGAGGATTGTGTTTCCCCTCGGCGCACAAGAGCCCGTCCCAGCCGCCAGAGGAGGGAGGGATCGCGGGGGGACCTTGCAAGAGACTGATCAATGAGGCGCAGGTCGCGCTCGAGATCGCCTGGAACGTCACGGTGAAGATAGAGAGAATCGATCCGGGCGTAAGGGGCTCGGGCGGCGTTGCCGCAAGGGGAGGGGGGCGCGGACGCGACCGCGGTCGCGGCGGCAAAGGCGGCTGCGATGAGCGCTGCTGCGGTGTTAATCGCGAAACCTGTAGCCCGCGCGCGTGATGGTCTCGATGCGGTCGGCGAATTCCCCGAACTTTCGCCGCAGACGCACGATGTGCTGGGCGATGGCCTGCGATTTCTCATCCCTGATGCGGCTCTTCCAGCCGTGGACGAGGAGGTCCCTAAGGGAGATCGTCTGGTTGGGACGGCGCATCATCGCGCCGAGAATAAGGCGCTCGGCCGGGGACAGGGCGACGTCTCTGGCGCCGCCGGATGCCTGAAGCCGGCAGGTTCCGTTTTTGGAATCGAAAACGATCTTTCCATCGCGGCTCATCAGGGCGTTGGAGGCCCTGATGAGGGGCCGCGTCATTTGAAAGTGGCGTAGGACCGAGAGGAAGTGCCGCATGCGCAACAGGGCGAGTTTGCCGGCCTCGGCTTTCGGCATGGCATCGGTTCCGCTTTCGCGCAAGGCCGCGAGAAGCTCCTCGCCGAAGAGCGGATTGCCTTCCCCGAGCTCCCAGATCCGCTCCGCGAGCGTCCGGTCCGGGATGGTGCCCAGGATCGACGTCAGCTGCTCGGCGA
>JAJYFI010000055.1 GCA_021790955.1 bacterium
TATAGGACACCCCGAAGTCGTAGTTGCGGCCCAGGATGTCGCTTTGCGTCGGAAGATAGACGGACGGCTGGCGCTCCCGCCCCCCGCCGTCGGCTTTTCCTCGGGGATCGGGAAAGCCAATGGATCGGGCGCGTAGCGATCGGATTTGCAGGCGTGATGTTGGCCTGCAAAAGGAGGCATCATCGGAAATGCGAAAATTGAGGGACGATCAAATGCCACTAAGAAAGCCCAGGGCCCGCAGCAAGGGACGCGCAGAATCCGCCCCTACGCCGTCGGCCGATGGTCATAAGGCTGGGGGGCGGGTCCCGCGCGGCGGGATCGCTCTTACCCCCGATCAGGAGCGTGCCCAGGAGGCGATCTTCGGTTGGCTCCGCGCGAAGGGCAAGCAGGTCCTCACCCTGGGCGGCTTCGCCGGAACGGGCAAGACGACCGTCATCGCGGAGACGATCAACCGCCTCGAGGACCGCCCCTCGATCGGCTTCTGCTGCTTCACGGGCAAGGCCGCGGACGTCCTGCGATCTAAGATCGTGGCCGCCGACGCGCTTCAAGGCGGAGACTACGTCGGCACCATCCACGGGCTCATCTACGAGCTCGACGAGGACGCGGGCAAGAAGACCCTCCGATGGAGGAAGCGCGAGCGTATCCGGCCCGACCTCCTCGTGGTCGACGAAGCCTCCATGGTCTCCAACGACATATGGAACGACCTGTGCTCTTTCGGCGTCCCCATTCTCGCCGTGGGCGACCACGGCCAGCTCCCGCCCGTGGGGGACCGATACAACCTCATGGAGAACCCCGACGTGCGCCTCGAGATCATCCACCGGCAGGCCCAGGCGAGCCCGATCGTGAGGCTCTCGATGATGGCCCGGCTCGAAGGGACAATCCCCGTCGGCGACTACGGACCGGGCGTCCTCAAGACCCGCGACGCCGCCGACGCCCCGTGGAGGATGCCGCTCGGCAAGACGATGTTCTTGTGCGGCAGGAACCGCACGCGCATCGCGCTCAACGCGGAGATCAGGCGCCGCCTCGACATCGAGTCCGTCGAGCCCGTGGTGGGCGATCGGGTTATTTGCCTGCGCAACTCCCGCAAACACAAGGTGTTCAACGGCATGCTGGGCTCCGTCGAGTCGCTCTCCCCCGCGGGCGAGCAGTGCTGGTCTGCCGAGATCGCCATGGATTCCGACATCCGATTCGGCGGGAACATCCTCCGCGCGCAGTTCGGCCTCGACCGCACGCTCGATTTTGAGGAGGCACAAGGTGGATGCCTGTTCGACTGGGGGTACGCCCTGACCGTTCATAAGGCGCAGGGGAGCGAGGCCCCGCACGTCGTCCTGTTCGAGGAGCGGTTCTCCCAGATGACGGACGACGAATGGCGGCGGTGGCTCTATACCGGCGTCACCCGCGCATCACGTGACCTCGTTATCATCGGCGCCTGAAAGCAGGCCGGGGTGTCCGCGTGCCAGCCCTGTCGGATAGGTGTTTACAAATTTGTAAACACATGGTATAAAGATAGGGGATGCCGAAAATGTCGATTAAAAGCCCGCATCTAAGCGTTTATAAGCGCGGCAATGTTCCCATGAATGGGGCGGCCGCCGAGCGCAACCCATTTTCAGACGCCGCGTCGATGCTGCTCCGCGTCCTGCTGTCAGGCCCGCCCAGGCCGTGGCGCGTCAGGGACTTGGCCCGCGCGGCGCAGACAAGCCCCGCCCTGGCCGTCCTGTCCCTGCGGCGGCTCGAGCACCTGGGGTATGTGTCGCGCGAGAGCGCCGCGGAAGCCCGGGTCATCGACCTCGAGGGGCTTCTCAGGGGATGGGCAGCGTGGTACGCGGTCAAGCCTCTTGAGGACTTCCGCTTCTCGTTTGATTTCGCCGTGCCGACGTTCCTAAGGCTCCTGGCGAGGGCGAAGGACCGTCTGCCCGGTCAATGGGCGCTGACGTCCATGGCCGGGGCCTCGCTCGTCGCCCCGTTCGCGACGCTCAAGGAGATTCACGTTCATTTGCCGGGCGCTCAAGGCCATATCCGTTCATGGCGCAACGTCCTCGGCCTGACGCCGGACCCCCTCGGTTCCCTTCACTTGATCGATCCCTATTACACCGACTCGGGGTTGGTGGGGAAGCGGGAGGTCCGCGGCCTGCCGGTTGTCTCGGACATCCAGCTCTATTTGGATTGCTTCCGCTACCCGGTTCGCGGCCGCGAGCAGGCGGAGCACATTTTGTCGCGGCTGATCGCGCCCAGGTGGCGACATGGCCGATAAGGCCCCGCCCCAGCTTGTCCGTGCGGTTCTCTTTACGGCGCTCGACGCACTAAGCGACTACCTCGATGACGTCGTCATCGTGGGCGGATGGGTGCCGCAGATTTACGGCTGGATCGAGGAGTCCCCCGAGGTTCCGGTTCATTCCTACGACGTCGACGCGGCCCTTGATGCCGCGGTCCCCGTCCGCGGGCGCGGCAGCATCGCGGAGCGCATGAAGGCGGCTGGCTTCGAGGCCCGGACGGCGGACGCGAATTTCGCTTTGGCCGCCTTCGGCAAAAAGAAGCCCCCGGTGACCCAGTTTTTCTACAGGAAGGGCAAGCTCGAGGTGGCGGTCGAGTTCATCACGCCGTTGGCGGGCCGCGACGAGAACACGCCACGGACCGTACAGGCCGGGCTCGTGATACCCGCCCTGCGGTTCACGGAGATCCTGCTCCGGCATCCTCGCACGGTGTCCTTGACGGGCGAGACGTTGGACGGGACGAAGAAGAAGTTCACGTTCAAGATTCCGTCCCTATCCGCTTTCGTCTATTCCAAGGGCCTGATCTTCGTGCGGCGGGAGTCCGACAAGATGGGGAAGGATTTGGCCTATATCTACGAGACCCTCAAACGACCCGCGTGGAGAGAGGAGGTTCTGAAGGGATTGCCCGATGTCGTCGCGGCCCATCCTTCGGGGTGGTATCAAACCTTCAAACGGAATCTCCAGCGCGCCTTCGAGACCGAGGGCGCCTTCGGGCCCGCGATGATCGCCCGGGAGGCGCCGAGCCGACCTTAGTCCTCTAGGTAGGGATTCTTAACGGGTCGCTGTCACGCACAGTGACCGGCCGTTAAAACCTCCGCGAAGCGTAAAATAGTGAAGAAGGTATTTCACGGAGGTGAACCATGCAGTGTTCAAACGACAGTTGTAGGAAACCGTTGACAGCAACGACAGGATGGCGAAGTTGTTCGGAATGTGAGGCGAAGTTTTGTCTTGGAGCGCCATGTTTTCGCGAGCACAATAATCGTGCTCACGGAGGCAAGGCCAAGGCGATCGACGTCTTTCCGACAACCTTCGCCCCGTGAAGCAGCAGGCGCGCAGTACTGTAGTAAGCCGTGCTGCCCGTTATTTTAGAGTACGATAATGATCCTTTTGGTACTCATCCATCCGGCTTGAGGTTGGCGGCCACGATCCGCGCCACCTCGCCCGCCAGGTCCTGGCGATTGTCGTCATAAGCGTTCAAGACGCGCACGTCGCGGTGGCGCGAGAAGCGTTGGACGCGCCTGACGTCGCCTCCCAGGAGGTCCAGGGCCTCCGTGATCGCGGCGTGGCGCAGCCCGTGCGGTCGGCCGAGGCCCAGGCCTTCACGAGCCTGTAGAGGCTCGTCCCCGTCAGCCTTGACCCCTATAAATAGGGTAACAGATCCCGGCGGGAACTTCAGCGCCCCGTCCACTGCGATCCCACGTCCTGGTCATCCTCCTGGCCGGGCGCATGTTTGATGGCGTGAACTCGACCATGAGCGTCGATGGGTGCGACATGACGATCATGTTCGTGAGGGGCGTGGACATGGCCGCTCGTTGGGCGCATCGTGTTGACGAGCATGATCGCGGTGATTGCTACAATGACGTCGCTGGGCGATCCGCAACGCCCTTGAGAAGCTTGGCCTGTATAAAGAATCGGATACGGACGCATTGGGGCCGTCGGGGCGAGCACAGGCGGCAAAACGCTGCTGTCAAACGTCCCCGGAGACGGATTGATTACTTTCACCCTTAACTCCGACCACAGACGCTGGGCCAAGCGTGCCAAGCAAAAGCACGGAAAGACCGTGGAATATTGGCTCGGCTTGATTTCAAAACGAGACGCATGCTGCGCCTTCTCCGGGGCAAAGATGCTTTTTAATTCCAAGGAGGGAACAGCGGTCGCCGGTGGCCGGGGCGTGCATCCGCTTTACGCCGCTGTTGACCATCGCGTGCCAGGGTCCGACTCACGCGGGTATCAAATCGTCTGCTACGATCTAAACGATCTCAGCGGAGGTCCCGCCCGAGGACGTCATAGGGTGCGCTGACAAAAGCGGTAAAATCCGGTTGTGCAAGTTTCCCAACAGACTCCTAGCCTTGATCGCGGTCTCATGGACCAAGCGCGGCAACTGCTGCGCGGCGCCCGCAAGGTGTGCGTGTTGACCGGGGCTGGGATTTCGGCCGAGAGCGGGTTGGCCACCTTCCGGGACTCGGGCGGCCTATGGGAGAAGCATCGTGTTGAGGACGTGGCGACGATGGAGGGGTTCGAGCGCGATCCCGAACTCGTCTGGCGGTTCTACAACGCCCGGCGCAAGGCCGCGCGGACGGCGGAGCCGAACCCGGCCCACTTGGCCCTGGCCGGTTTGGGGGCTGGCAGGAAGGTGACGGTCCTGACCCAGAACGTGGACGGGCTCCACCAGAAGGCGGGGAGTGACGACGTCGTCGAGCTGCACGGCAACATATGGCGGGTGCGCTGCTCCCAGTGCGCCGCGGTCTACGCCGACCGCCCGGTGGAACTGCCCTTTCCCCCGCGTTGCGAACGGTGTCCCGGCATGTTGCGGCCCGACGTCGTCTGGTTTGGGGAGCTTCTGGACCCCAGGACGCTGGCCTTGGCGGAAGAGGCGGCGGTGTCCTGCGACTTGTTCCTTGTCGTCGGGACCTCGGCCCAGGTTCAGCCCGCCGCGTCGTTCGCCTTCAGGGCCTACGATCGGGGGATCCCTGTCGTCGAGGTGAACAAGGAGCCGACGCCGGTCTCCAACCTCGTCGCCGTGAGCCTGATCGGCCTTGCGGGCACGATCCTGCCCGCGCTTGTCGAGAATCGGGGGAATTGATCATGGACCACTTGCCGACGCCGAGAGCGGTGGAGCCCGAGGTTGTCGAGCCCGAGATCGTGGGCTTCGAGCTCCGGCCCCCGCTTGTCCTTTTCGGCCTGGGACTTGTCCTCTTGGCGGCCGTGCTCCTGTTCGGCGGCGGCCAGATGCGGACCATGACGTTTCGCATCGGGCGGTGACCGTTCGTGTCGCCGGCCATGAACGCGAGGAATGGTAAAATGCCGGCGCCGGGCGTTGAGACGCCGTGATCCCATGAAGCTCGATCCTCCCAGGACCGCGTTCGTCGCCATCGACCTGCAAAAGGGCATCGCGGGCATGCCCACTGTTCCTCACCCTCCCCGCGACGTCATCAAGAACGCGAAGGCCATGGCCGACGCCCTGCGCGACAAGGGCGGGTTTGTCGTGTGGGTCCGCGTCGCCATGTCGAAGGACGGCAAGGACCGCCTCGAACTCCCCTGCGACGCGCCGTGGAAGGGAGGGCCCATGCCGCCCGACTGGTCGGAACTTGTCCCAGAACTCGGGGTCCAGCCGTCGGACCACGTCGTCACGAAGAAGCAGTGGGGCACCTTCTACGGGACCGACCTCGAACTCCAACTCCGTCGCCGCGGTCTCGACACGATCGTCTTGTGCGGTATCGCGACCTGTTTCGGGGTCGAGAGCACGGCGCGGGACGCCTACGAGCGCGGCTTCTGCCAGATTCTCGTCGAGGACGCCATGTCCTGCATGACCGCCGAGGGGCACGAGCACGCGATCAAGCGAGTTTTCCCGCGCATGGGACTTGTCCGCTCGACCAGCGACGTCTTGGCGGGGCTCAGATAGTTCAAGCCGGCCCCCTCGCCTCCTCCCCTGGCCATACCCTGCTGTCGGGACCATCGGCCCCTTGAGCCGTTCCCCAAGGTCCCTTCTGCGTTGACGGGTTTTGACGTCACATGACGGCATGGGACGATGGATCGGGGCGGCAATGGTGGCGGGGCTCCTTTCTCGGGCGGTCTTCGGATGTCCCGGGGACGGCGCCGGCTCCCCTGTGGACGCCCCGTTGGACCGCGCCGCCGCCCTGGCCGCCCTTGACGAACGGACGGTCGGCGTGGCGGCGCGCTTCGTCTCGATATCGCCGGGAACATTCATAATGGGCGGAGGCGTCGTCTTGGGCGGCAACGGGACGAGTGAGCCTCCGCGCCTTGTCACGATCGCGCGCGGATATGAGATGGAGGCGACCGAGACGACCCAGCTTCAATACGTTCTCGTGACGGGCGCCAACCCCTCCCAGTTTAAGAAGCGGGAGGATTGCGGCATGGCGGACTACCGGGTAATCGGCGGCGTCGAGCTTTGCGCGGAAAATCCGGTCGAGAACGTTTCCTGGAACGAAGTCCAGGGCTTCATCGCCCTCCTCAACGCCGCCCAAAGTCGTTACGTCTATCGCCTGCCGACGGAAGCGGAATGGGAGTACGCGGAGAAGGCCACCGACTGGATCTATCGCCATTCAGGCTGGCACTCTCACCCCGTCGCCTCGACCGGAGCGAACGCCTGGGGCCTTTATGATATGCTGGGCAACGTCGATGAATGGACGCAGGACATGGGGGGCGCCGAGGAGTCCTGTCGAGTCGTCCGCGGCGGGCCGTGGAACGTTTTTAGCGCGTCGCCGCCCGTTCGTTGCGTCAACGCGAATGAGAGGTCTTTTGTCTTGGGGTTCCGGCTGGTCCGCGAAAAGCTCTAAGATGCCGAGCGGGACGCCATGAGTCCCCCCATCATCGATGGCGGCCCGTTTGATGTCGCGGAAATCGGGTGGAGCCTCGGGACGTTGACCTTGACGGCGACCTACGACGGCACTTCTTCTGGAGTCGGCTGCGGTTACAAGGCGTTCGACGCGGTCGGAAACGAACTTCAATCGGGCATCGCGGGGTATTTGCCCAGGGCGTCGGCGACCAAATTAATCATTCCGTTTGGAAGCGCCGGCGCGGAACAAGTCGCCAGGGTCGCGCTGAGCGCCTTTTGAGGGGGCTGTCCCGCCCTGGCGGTGGGACGTCAGGGCGGGCTACGGCTCGACCCGGATGACGCGGCCCTTTTCCCAGACCACGAGGGGCTCGCCGCGGCGGCGGTGTTCCCGGATCACCTTGGCGACGGCGATCCGCATCGCTTTTTCAGCGTCCCTCGCGAATGCCGGCATCCGGCCTCTTTTCTTGGCTTTTCTCATGCCTTTCCCGCGGCCCGCTTGATTTTCTCAAATAACGCGGCGTCCCGCACCTTAGCCGGACCTTGCCGGCCATAGGCGATCACGAACGGGCGGCTTCGGGAATTGTCGATCAATGTCCATGCGTCAAGGAGAGGCAGGTATTCGCCGAAGAGGTTTTTAAGGCCACGATTGAATCGGCGGCGGATGTCGGCCTCGGGAACGTCGTGCCCGCCCTGCCTCACCCGGTCGCGTACGCGCTGGATCGCGAGGCGAACGTCAGGAAGCCAAAGATAGAACAGATGGATTTGGTAGCCCTGCCCTTTGAATCGCCGAAAAGCGGCCAGATAACTTCTGCCGGACAGCGTCGTCTCGAAGGCGAAGCCTCGACGGCGTTGGGCCAAGTCACGCATACGGGAAAGCATCATGCGTCCGGCCTCGAGCGCGGCGGCTCTCGGGGCGAACGGCGATATGGCCCCGGCAAGATAATCCGCGTTGATGAACTCCCGGCAATTCGCGAAATGCGGGAGAAACTCGGTCGCAAAGGTCGTTTTCCCCGCGCCGTTGGGGCCGGCGATCACATAGAGTGGAATGGGGTTCGGCATGGCAGGATGCGATCTTACCATTCCCACACGCATCCCTGTGGCCAAAATGCGGCCAAACCGTTCGGGAAACGGGGGTAAATCAGAGAAAGGCGGGGGACCCTAGAGAAAACGGCTTACACGCATTCCCCGTCGGGAAACCGCTTCCCCGACGGAGATTTTTGACACGCAAGGATGGCCGCGAAGGGATTTTAAGTCCCTTGCGTCTGCCAGTTCCGCCACCTGCCCGTGTAGGAAATTCAACACTTTTTTTGAGCGTA
>JAJYFI010000056.1:0-4209 GCA_021790955.1 bacterium
GGCGTATCCGTTGAAGGCGGTCTCGCCCGAGAAGAGCATGAGGTTGCCGCCCAAATGGACGACGAGAAAACCGCAGAGCGAAAGGCCCGCCAGGGCGACGAGGGCTTTTTTTCCGATCGACGAGTTGAAGACGAGACGCAGGAGGTTCACCCGCGCCGATTCTATAAAATTTTCCGGCCCGTTACCTTTACCGGCCGAGGGCGGCGGCGAGCCTCTGGCCGTCGGAATCCCGGGGACCTCGAAGGAGAGTCCACTCCTCGATCATGGAGCCGTCCTTGAACTGGCAGAAGCCGCCGACGTCGCCCGAGCCGTCCGTGACGGTCACGACCGAGCCGGAGCTGCGGCCGCAGTAGATGGCGGCGGGATTGCCCTCGATGGTCCCGGCGTCGCTGGAGGAGTTTAAAAAGCTCCGGAGAGCCATGTTCGGTTTTTCGTTGGCGTGCAAGCCGGGGGCCCGAAGAAGGCTCCACTCCTCGATCACCGCCTTGCCGAAGGCGCAGGCGCCCATGGTGCCGGCTCGGCTGGAAAAAGTCACGATCCTTCCGCCCCGCACCATGCAGTTGCGGGCGGCGGGATTTTCCATGTTCGGGATGGCCCGCTGAGAGTAGGCTTTCGCGAAATGCCCCGCCGCGGCGAGGGCCGTGTTCAAAGGCATCGCGAATTGCTCATCCGTCGACGCCGCCCAAGCCGAAGTTCCAAACGCCAAAAAGAGAGCCGCCGCCACAACCTGCTTTGTCGAGTTGTTCATGTCTTTCCTCCGATGAAAATCAAATCTATATTCAGTTTATCGCCGCGCAAGGCAGGCAACAATGACCGAAGTCAA
Organism: bacterium; assembly: GCA_021790955.1. Classification (GTDB taxonomy): domain Bacteria; phylum Elusimicrobiota; class Elusimicrobia; order UBA1565; family UBA9628; genus JAJZAK01. The sequence goes on from JAJYFI010000056.1 coordinate 824, forward strand.
CAAGAATAGTTGATCTAAATCAATATTTAAAAGTCGTCATTCCAGCTTGCGCGGGGGACGTTAAGCCTCGCCGCCTTCCTTTATTTATAGAATGGCGCCCTTATGGCATCCAGGTTTTTCTCGAAATTCCTCGTCCTCAAGGGCGCCGTGCGGGAGCTCTGGGTTGTTTTTGGCGCCAAAATCATCGCCATCCTGGCCTACGGGCTCGTGAACTCGACCCTGGTCTTGTGGCTTTCCTCGGACCTGGGACTGGGCGACGTCAAGGCGGGCTTCGTCGTAGCCTCCTGGTCGACGGTCATGACGCTGGCCACGGTCCTGGTGGGCGCGCTCGCTGACGCCGTGGGCATACGCAATGCCTTTCTTCTGGGCGTGGCTCTCTGCGCGTTCTCGCGAGGGATCATGTCGGTGGCGACCTCGTTGTGGCTGGCCTTTGCTTTCGGCCTCCTTCCCTTGGCCGTCGGCGAGGCCCTGCAAACGCCGGTGCTCGTCGCGGCGGTCAAGCGCTTCTCCACCACCGCCCAGCGTTCCATGGCTTTCTCCGTCTATTACGCGGCGATGAACGTGGGTTTCGCCTTGTCCGGCTGGAGCTTCGACCACGTGCGGAGGGCTCTGGGGGAGTATGGCCGTTGCTCGTTGCCGCTTGTGGGGACGACGTTGAGCACCTACCAAGTCCTCATCTTTCTTGGGTTTCTCTGTACGATCCCCGTGTGGCTCCTGGCTTATTTCGGCTTGCGTCCGGGCGTGGAGGTGACGGACGAAGGGGTGTCCATCGCGCCTTCCCGGCCTTCTCCGGGCGGCCGGAATGCCGTTCAGGCGATGGGCTCGGCGATTCGAGGCGCGGCGGAGGACTGGCTGCGCATTTTCTCGAGCCTTTGGCGGCAGCCGTCCTTTTACCGCTTTCTTCTTTTCTTGACGATGGCCGTCGGCGTGAGGCTTATTCTCTATCACATGTATTACACGTTCCCGAAGTTCGCCATCCGGGAGCTGGGTCCGGGCGCGCCCGTGGGGCAGCTTTTCCTGGTCGTCAATCCCGTGCTGATCATCATCCTGGCTCCCGTCGTCGGGGCATTGACGCAGAGGGTCTCGGCCTATAACGCGGTCGTGGCGGGAAGCTTGATCGCCGCGTGTTCCGTTTTCCTGCTGGCGGCCCCGCCATCGTGGTTTGCGGGCCTCGCCAACGGCCCGCTGGGGGATCTCATCGCCCGCCGATGGCTGGGCGTGACGTCGGCGGTCATCAATCCTTATTATGTCTCGATCACCTTGATGGCCGTCGTGTACTCCCTCGGCGAGGCCTTCTGGTCTCCCAGGCTTTATGAATATCCCGCCGCCATCGCGCCCCAAGGGCAAGAGGCCTCCTACATGGCGCTCTCGATGCTGCCCTTTTTCATCGCCAAGTTTTTCGCCGGAGGCCTCTCCGGGGCCTTGCTCGCGGCGTATTGTCCCGCGCAGGGACCGCGCGCGCCAGGTCGTTTGTGGCTCATCGTGGGGCTCATGGCGCTCGCGACTCCCGTCGGCCTTGTGGTATTTAAGCGCTGGATCCGCGTCCCCGAGGCGGGGCGGCAGGAGATTGCGCTTTAATGGCCCTTCCCTCCGGAGCCAAGACGCGCGCGAATTCGGCGCTGCGCGAGCTTAAGAAGCTTTACCCCGGCGCGCATTGCGAGCTTGACTTCAAGAATCCCTTGGAGCTCCTCGTCGCGACGATCCTTTCCGCGCAGTGCACGGACAAAAGGGTCAATCTCGTGACGAAGGGTCTTTTCAAGAAGTATCGGAGCGCCGGCGACTATGCGGAGGCCGAACCCTCCGAGCTTGAGGCCGCGATCCGCTCGGCCGGCTTTTATCGCGCGAAGGCCCGCTCCATCCGGGAGATGGCCGCCGCTCTCGTGCGGGACTTCGGCGGACGGGTGCCGCGGCGCATGGAGGATCTCCTGCGCCTGCGCGGCGTCGCCCGCAAGACCGCGAACGTCATCCTCGGGACCGCCTTCGGGATCGCCGCGGGAATCGTCGTGGACACGCACGTCAAGAGACTCTCCTTCAGGCTGGGGCTCACGGACGAAGAGGATCCGGAGAAGATCGAGAAGGATTTGATGGCGCTCATCCCGAAAAAGGAGTGGATCTATTTCGGTCACGCGATGATCTGGCACGGCCGCAGGCTATGCGCCGCGCGCAACCCCCATTGTTCCGCCTGCCCCATGCGCGCGTATTGTCCCCGCCGCGGGTTCTAGGCGCGGCGGAGGCCCGAGGGTCCGGCTCTGGCTCCGCCCGGCCTCTTTTTGGTTTATTGAGGGGGCCCGGCATGGTGGACTTGAAAAAGAAGCTTGAGGAGGATCTCGCGTCCTCCCGGAAGCATTTGGAATACAGCTACGCCAAGGTCCGATCGATGTCTCTAGACGGGCCCCTGGGCGAGGAGGAGCTTGAGACCTTGGAGAGCTTCTCAAGCCGCTTCGCGCGGCATTCCGATCTGATCGTCTCCAAATACCTGAGGATGCTCGCGCGCGAGAAAGATCCCGCCTTCCGCGGCTCGGCGATCGACGTCATCAACCTGGGCGAGAAATACGGCTGGATCTCGGACGCGGCCGCCTGGCGCCGCATTCGGGAATTGCGCAATGTCGCGGCGCACGAGTACGAGGCGGAGGACGTCCGGGCCCTTTACAAGGAGCTGGCGCGCCTGGTGCCGCTTCTTTTGCGATTTCGATGAGGCTCGCCGGGAAAGAGCGCGCGGTCATCAAGGATATCGTCCGCCGCGCGGACCCCGAGGCCGAGGTGTATCTCTACGGCTCGCGCGTCGACGACGCGCTCAAGGGCGGGGACATAGATCTCCTGATCGTCTCCGAGCGGCTGACGCTTTCCGATAAATTGAATTTCCTGGTTCAAATGAAGGACGCCTTGGGCGAGCAGAAGATCGACATCCTCATCAAGACGCCCGAGTCCGGCCGCGCGGACCCCTTCGCTCGGGAAGTCCTTAAGACGGCCCTGCGCCTGTAGGGGCGGCGCCTGGGCCTTCCGGTCCCGCGACGCCTGGGACCCCCGGGCCTTGCGAATTTTGAGATCGAGGGCTAGACTAAGCGCGGTCGTCGGCACATTTCGCACGAAAAGGGAGAGCGAGACATGAAACTTTCGCCGAAGCGGTCGGGAGCGGGGATGGCGGCGGCGATCGCCGCGCTGGCGCTGGCGGGCGGTCCGGTGTGGGCGTCAAATTCGGCGGAAGCGGATTTTTCCGCGGCGCAGGCTTCTCTCTCGGGCCTCGGCGCCGCGACCAAGGCGCTGCGGGTCGCCAGCCGCGCTCCGGTCAAGTCGACGGCGTATTCCCTGGCCCGCGGCGGCGTCAATCTCAACAGCCAATTCGTTCCCAACAAGGTCCACAACCAGGGGGCTATCGGCTCCTGCCA
>JAJYFI010000056.1:4219-8101 GCA_021790955.1 bacterium
ATTTCGGCGCGGTCGCCTTGGTCGAGGCGGCCTACTACCGGCGCTATAAGGTGCATCTGCCGCTTTCGGAGGCCGACATGTTCGCCCAGGGTCAGATCGCGAGCGGGAAGGTGTACAACCAAGCCTCGGTTTACCAAGGGGCGAACGGCGGGCTTCAGTGTTCTCTTGGGGAGGGGGGCTGGGAGGATCAGGACGTCGCCTACATCCTCCATCATGGGATCCTTCCGTTGACGAATATGTCCTGCTACCCGTACGCCAAAATGGCGACCGGCTATGAGAAGCAGGTTCAGCAACCGGTGCAGGATTCGATGAAGGTCGGCGCGGTCACCGGATTCCTTCAAGTCTCGGATCAAGGGAATCTCACCCAGAAGGTCAAGGGGGCGAAGGCGCGCGAGAGAATGAAGATTTTGGCGGCCCAGATCGAAGGGGCGGCTCCGGACGCGGACCAGCGGCGCCTGGAGATCAAGAGGTCGTTAAAAGGTTTCGTTCAAGTGACCAAGTCCTTTTATAAAGGAGAGAAAAGAAACGGCTTCGATTCGCGCTTCTACGACCAGTTGCGCGCCATGTCCCCGGCGCAGTGCGAGACAGCCGGCGCGGCGCAGGGCAAGTACATCGTCTCCGAGCTCAACAAAGGCCGCCCGGTGTTGGTGGGTTTCGCCTTGCGCGACGTCAAGCCCTGGGTCGGCCTCGACCCGTCGCCCGATAGCCCCGCCAAGGATACTTACGGCCACGCCTTCCTTCTCACCGGCTATACGTCGAATACCGGGCATCCCGTCTTCAAGACCTACAACTCTTGGGCGCAAGGCGGCAAGCAGATCAACCCGCCGGTGCTGGCGAATCAGCTCTGCCGCGTGATGCAGACGGACAGCCTGCTCACTCCCGAGGAAGCCGCGAAGCAAAAACAGAGCTGATCCAGGCCTCGCCCCCCGTCAGGCAGGCGGCCGCGGTCAGGATCAGCGTCAGAAGGCCTTGCCGCCCTTGGATGGCGGGGTCGGCGACCTTGGCGGGGGCGTAGCCTCCGGAGAGCAGCGCGATCGCGCCGTTGACGGCGAGGCCGAGGGCCAGGGCCCGGGGGCTCGAAAGAGCGAAGCGGTTCGCCGCGCTCTCAAGAATCGTCGGCAACAAGGGGAAAACCCACAGCAAGTCGGAGCCGTGGGAATAGGGCGAGGCGAGCAAATAGAGGGCGAGGAAAAGCGGCAGGGCCTCGCGGCCGCGTCGCCGGACAAGAACGGATGCTGGGATGAGAAGAGCCAAAGCGACGGTCGCGCGCAGGGCGAGCAGGCCCGCGGGCCCCAGCTGGGGCCAGGGGCCGAAGTTTTTATAGAGGAGCCAGAGCAGCCCTTGGTTGTCGAAGGTCGCGATATGGGAGTGGGTCGCGGCATTTTGAAGCCAGGCCCATCCCGACGGCGCCCCGGGAGATAGAAAAAGAGGGAGAAGCCCTGCGGCGAGAGCGGGCCACAGCGCCCGGGTGTTTTTCCGGAGCGCCAGATACAGGAGCCCTGCCGCAAGCCACTGGGGCTCGATCCCGGAAATCCCAAGCAGCGTTCCCCCAAGAAGCGGAAGTCCTCCGTCCGCGAGCTTGATTCCAGCCCAAAAGGCGAGGAAGACCGGCAGCGCCGCCTTGTGGTAGGCCCAGCACAGGACGAAGCCGGGCCACGTGAACAGCAGAAGCCACTGGGAGGCTTCGGCGCCGGAGAAGGCGGCGGCGAGGAGCAACGACGAGACTCCCAACATCGCGCTCCAGGCGCCAAAGGCCTTGAGGTACGACGCGTCGGCCAGCCGGCGAAAAAGAATCAAGGCTTGCGGCGGATAGGCGGAGCCAAGGCCCATTTGGGCCGCAAGGCTCTTGGGCCCCAACGCCTTCGCGACGCAGGCTTGATAAAAGCTCCGCGGCGCGTAGGGAGAAAACCCGAGCTTGAGGCTCAGTCCCGCGCAGTAGTAATAGACGAAGTCCTCGGCTTTCCGGTCCTGATAGCGCCAGATGATCGAGGCGAGAAGGACGAGGGCCGCCGCGCCGAGAGCGGCCTTATTCGCCGATGATCTTGACAATGACGCGCTTCCGGCGCCGGCCGTCGAATTCGGCGTAGAAAACCTGCTCCCAGGGCCCGAGGTCGAGTTTTCCCTTGGTGACCGGGAGCACCGCCTGATGCCCGAGAAGGGTGCGCTTCAAATGCGCGTCGCCGTTGTCCTCGCCGGTGCGGTGATGGCGGTAGTCGGCGACGGGGGCCAGCCGCTCGAGGAAGTCCATAAGGTCCTCCTTGAGCCCCGGCTCCTCGTCGTTGACCCAGATGCCCGCCGTGATGTGCATGGCGCTCACCAGGCAGAAGCCCTCCTGGATGCGGCTTTTCTCGACGAGCGTCTCCAGGCGGTCCGTGATGTTGACGAGCTCTTTTCTCTTGGGCGTCTCGAACCAGAGGTATTCGGTCAGGGATTTCACTTCTTCCACTTGATCGTGCAGCCGATCGCGAAGGTTTCCGGCGTTCGAGGCGCGCGGCCCGCGACGAGATCGTCGAGGGCCGCCGCGAGGTGGCGTTCCCGGACCTTCTCCGGATGCTCCCAGTTGTCGTCGATCTTCCCCGTGTAGGCGAGCCGCCGTTGCGCGTCGAAGACGAAGAGGTGCGGCGTGTGCGTCGCTCCGTAGCGCCGCGCGGTTTCCTGGGAGTCATCCCGAAGGTAGGGGAAGTTGAAGCCCTTCTCCTTGGCGCGTTTTTTCATTTCCTCGAACCCGTCCTCCGTGTATTTCGAGGCGTCGTTCGCGTTGATCGCGACGAAACGCGCGCCCTTCGCGGCGTAGTCCTGCTGCGCCTGGATGATGCGGCTTTCATAGGCCCTCACATAGGGGCAGTGGTTGCACGAGAAAATGACGACGAGAGCCTTGGCGTCCGCGAAGTCCGACAAGGAGTGGGTTTTCCCGTCCGTTCCCGGAAGGGAAAAGTCCGGCGCTTTGTCCCCGATGTTCATGACGTCCCTCCTTTAGTGATGTCCTGGAAATTGATTCCCGCTCCCCCGACCTGTCCCTGGGGGTCCTGGATGATGATCGTGCTGTAGCCGATGAGCTTCGTCTGTCCCCGGCACGTCCAGGAGATCTCCTGGCGGCGCGCGGTCTTGCGCGTCGCCAGGGCGTCCAAGAGGATGCTTGCGATCTGGGGGGCGTTCCAGAGGGCCTCGGCGACGGGGGTGTTGAGGGAAATCTCGGGAGCGATGGCGAGAATGCGCCGCGCCGCGGGGTTGGCGAGGATCATGCGGCCGTGCGTGTCCACCGCAATGAAGCCGCCCGTGAGGTTCTCCAGCACGCTCGCGTTTCTCATCGCGACCTTGTCCATCATGAGTTCGAGTTTCTGCGCCCTGACGGCGGTCGCCGCCGCCTGGCAGGCCGCCCGGGCGAGCGCGAGATCCTGGTCGCCGAAGGCGCCGCCTCTCTTGTTGAGGAGGATGAGCGCTCCCTTCAGGTCGAGCCGGTCGAGCAGCGGGATGATCAGAGCGGATTTGGCCGCGAGGCCCGCGGGGGAGTCGAGGGCCGCGTCGAAGCGGGAGTCCTTGACCGCATCCGCGACGAGCAGCGGTTCCTTGTAGAGGACCGACCACCCGACGAGCCCTTTCCCGGCTTCGACGCGCGGGGCCGCCGCCGGAGACTTCGCGGCCCCCGAGGGCTCTCCCAGGACATAGCGCAGGCCGAGGGATCCGTCCGAGGGATGGAATGCGTAATAGGCTCCCGATTCGGCGTCGAGCGCCAGGGCCAGCTTCTGCACGATCCGTTCCCAGATTTTGTCCTCCTCGGGTTCCTTGGTAGCCGCCAGCAGCTCGATGATGGCTAATAGGACGCGAAGCGAGGCCTCGGGATTGCTGCCGTCGGAACTCATCGTCTCGGCCGCCGGGATAGAT
>JAJYFI010000057.1 GCA_021790955.1 bacterium
AGAAGCTGCGCCGCTATTGCGGCAAGGGAGCCCGTTGGGGCCTCAAGCTTTCCTACTCCTACGAACCGCGGCTTCTGGGGACCGCCGGGGCCGTCAAAAAGGCCGAGCGCTTCCTTAAAGACGGCCCTTTTTTCGTGCTCTCCGGGGACGGCTTTTCCGATATCGACCTCGGGGGGATGCTGGCCTTCCATAAGCGGCATGGCTCGATCGCGACCATGGCCGTCAAGGCCGTGGATTCCCGTTTTGACTACGGCATCACCCTCACCTCGAAATCGGGACGCATCAAGGGGTTCATCGAAAAGCCCTCCTGGGGGCAGGTCTTCTCGAACAAGGTCAACACCGGCATCTACATTTTCGAACCGGAGGTGCTCCGCCACATCCCCAAAGGCGCTCCCTTCGACTTCGCTCGGGAGCTTTGGCCCAAGCTCTTGAACCTGCGAAAACCAATCTACGCCTATGAGTGGAAAGGCTACTGGTGCGACGTCGGGAACTTGGGCGAGCTGCGGCGATGCCAGATGGACGCGCTCGGCGGCCACGTCGGCGTCGACCTTCCCGGCCGGGAGCTTAAGGAGGGCGTGCGCGTCGAGAAGGGCGCCAGGATCCACCCGAAGGCGAAACTCCATTCCCCCTGCCTGATCGGGCGCGAAAGCCGCATCGAGGCCGGAGCCGCGGTTGGGCCCTTCACCGTCGTGGGCCGCGGCTGTTCGATCGGGGCGGGAGCCTCGGTTAAAAATAGTATACTTTTCGACCATGTCGTCGTCGGCCGCCAAGGATATCTCTCGGACTGCATCGTGGGCGAGGGAAGCTCGGTCCACTCGGATATCGCGATCTACGGCGCCGCCATCCTCAACGTAAGGGAGTGATCATGAACCAATTCGAAGGACGCCGTTATTTCAGCTCCGAGTCCGTCACCGAAGGCCATCCGGACAAGCTCTGCGACCAGATTTCCGACGCCGTTCTCGACGAAGTGATGCGCCGGGACCCGGAGGGCCGCGTCGCCTGCGAGAGCTTCATCTCGCGCGGCATGGTGATCGTCGGCGGGGAGATCACGACGAGGATCTTCGTGGACGTCGACCGGCTGGCGCGCCAAGTGATCCGCGAGGCGGGGTACACCCATCCGAAGTACGGCTTCGATCACAGCTCTTGCGCGGTGCTAAACGCCATCGGCCGCCAGTCGCCGGACATCTCGCAGGGCGTCGACACCGGCGGCGCGGGCGACCAGGGCATGATGTTCGGCTATGCCTGCCGCGAAACTCCGGAGCTCATGCCGCTCCCGATCGTGCTCGCGCACAAGCTGGTGCGCCGGCTCTCGACCGTGCGCCGGGAAAACATCCTCCCCTATCTGGGTCCCGACGGCAAATCCCAGGTGACGATCGAATACCTGGACGGCAGGCCCCTGCGCGCGGACGCGGTGGTTATTTCGACCCAGCATACGGAGGACATCCTCGACCGGTCCGGAAAAGCCATCACCGCCAAGGCGCGCAAGGAGATCATCGACGCGGTGATCCGCCCCGTGCTGGGCCCGCGCCTTCTCGACGAGAAGACCCGGTTTTTCATCAATCCGACCGGAAAATTCGTGCTCGGCGGCCCCGCCTCCGACACGGGGATGACGGGCCGCAAGATCATCGTGGACACCTACGGCGGCTACGCTCCTCACGGCGGCGGCGCCTTCTCCGGCAAGGACCCGAGCAAGGTGGACCGCTCGGCCGCGTATCTGGCGCGATACATCGCCAAAAACATCGTCGCCGCGGGCCTCGCCGAGCGCGCCACGGTTCAGGTCGCCTACGCGATCGGCGTGGCCGAGCCCGTGAGCCTCTACGTCAACACCCACGGCACCGCGCTCGTCGAGGAGACCCGCATCGAGGAAGCGGTTCGCCGCCACTTTCCCTTGACGCCTCGCGCCATGATCAGCTCGCTGAAGCTGCGGCGGCCCCTCTACCGGCAGACGGCTTCCTACGGCCACTTCGGGAGGTCCGAGAACTCCTTCACCTGGGAGAAAACGGACAGGGCGGAGGCGTTGCGCCGCGAGCTTCTCGGCTCGAGCAAGCCTTCACGGGCTCTCGTCGCGGCCTAGGGATCACGCGCACTTCCTTGGATAAGATCCTGGATGGAGGCGCCGTCGCGGCCGTCGAGGACGTCCGCGACGGCGCCTCCATCCTGATCGGCGGCTTCGGGCTCTGCGGCATCCCGGAAAATCTCCTCGCGGCCCTTCGGCGCAAGGGCGTAGGCAATCTCACGCTGATCGCGAACAACTCGGGCACCGACGAGCACGGCATCGGACCGCTCATCAAGAACGGGCAGGTCAAGAAAATGATCATGTCCTACGGCGGCGAATGCAAGGCCTTCGAGGAGCGGGTGCTCGGCGGAAAGCTCGATGTCGAGTGGACGCCGCAGGGGACCCTGGCCGAGCGCATCCGAGCGGGCGGGGCCGGAATCGGAGGTTTTTTCACCCCCACAGGCTACGGCACCCTCGCGGCCAAGGACAAGGAAACGCGCGTCATCGACGGGAAGCCCTTCGTCTTCGAAAGGCCCCTCGTCGCCGATTTCGCCTTCATTAAGGCGTGGAAAGGCGACAGCCACGGCAACCTCGTCTACCGCAAGACCTCCCGCAACTTCAACCAGGTGATGGCGACCGCCGGCAAGACCGTGGTCGCCGAAGTGGAAACCTTGGTCAAGCCGGGGGCGCTCGACGGCGACGTCGTGCACACGCCGGGGCTCTATGTGGACCGCATCTTCCAGGGACCCAGCTACGTCAAGCCGATTGAGAAGCGCACGGTGCGCCCCAGGGAGGAGGCTTCGCGATGAGCCCGACGGCGCCGCGCCCCGCGAGGGATCTCGATAAGCGCGTCACGATCGCCAAGCTTGCCGCCCTCGAAATCAGGGACGGAGACGTCGTCAACCTCGGCATCGGCATTCCGACGCTGGTCACCAATTACCTTCCCGCAGGGGTCCACATCACCCTTCATACCGAAAACGGCATGCTAGGCTACGGCCCTTATCCCTATGAGGGCGACGAGGACCCGGATCTCATCAACGCCGGCAAGGAGACCATCACGGAACTTCCGGGTTGCTCCTATTTCGGCTCGCACGAATCTTTCGCCATGGTTCGCGGCGGGCATATCGACGCGACGATCCTGGGGGCCATGGAGGTCTCGGCGAAAGGCGACCTCGCCAATTGGATGATCCCCGGCAAGAAAGTGAAGGGCATGGGCGGCGCGATGGACATGGTGGCCGGCGCCAAAAAGGTCATCGTCGCCATGGAGCACGCGACCAAGGAAGGCCGCCCCAAAATTCTCAACGAGTGCCGCCTCCCGCTGACCGGCAAGGAAGTGGTTTCGACGATCGTGACCGAACTCGCGGTCTTCGACGTGACCCCCGAAGGGCTTTTCCTCAAGGCCCTCTCGCGGGACGCGTCGGTCGATCAATTGAAGCGGCTGACAGAGCCCGCCTTCCGCGTCGCCGCCGAACTCCGGCGCTTCGAGTAGCCGTGAGAGCCTCCGCGGTTGGAGCGTCCAAACCCGTCCGCGCGTCCATGACGACGTTGTCGGACTTGATGGGCCCGCCCGACGGGAACATCAACGGCACCGTCTTCGGCGGCAAAATACTCCAGCTGGTGGACAAGGCGGCCTCCGTCTGCGCCATGAGGCACTCGGCCAAGCCTTGCGCCACCGTCGCCATGGAGCGCGTCGAGTTCCTGGTTCCCATCCAGATCGGCGATCTCGTGATCGTCGAGGCGCGCATCAATTACGCCGGCCGCACCTCCATGGAGATCGGCGTCGAGGTCTACGCGGAGAACCTCCGTCTCGGCGTACGGCGGCATACGAATTCCTGCCTCGTCACGATGGTGGCGATCGACGCGAAGGGCCGCCCCAGCCCCATCCCGGGCGTTCTCATCGAGACTCTCGAGGAAAAGGCGCGCTTCCATCAGGCCGAAGAGCGCCGGCGCGCGCGGCTCGAGTCCCGTCGCTCGTGACGCCGGCCGCGGGGGCTCCCGCGAAGTTTCACGACATCAGCCTGCGCGTCTCTTACGGCGACACCGACAAGGCGGGAGTGGTCTATTACGCGAACTATTTACGCTATTTCGAGCGCGGCCGCACCGAACTCCTGCGCTCCCTCGGCGTCAGCTACCGGGATCTCGAAATCGAGCACGGGATCGTCATGCCGGTCGTCGAGGCCAGCTGCCGCTACCTGGCGCCCTGCCGCTACGACGATCTCGTCGTCGTTCGCAGCTGGATTTCGGCCCTGGAGGCCGCGAGCCTCACGGTCCGCAACGAAGTCTTTATCCGGGAAAACGACGACCTCTCCAAGGTCGCGGAAGGCTTCACGCGCCACGCCGTTCTCAATTCACTCTGGCGCCCCACGAGAATTCCCGAGGACGTCCGCCGCCGCCTGTCCGGCGAAGGCGGTTAATTTCCGGAAGACGGCCCTTGCAGGACCGTGGACGGCAGCTGACCCGCGCCGCGCCCTGGGCCGGCGGCGCCGTTGATCGGCGAACCGTTGCGAAAAGGGATGCCGCCGCCGCTGGACGGGAGCGCCCCCGTCTTACCGCGGTTGGAAAACATGATGTTTTTCGGCAACCGGGGAATCTGGTAGGCCGAGGAGGCAGAGGCCGCGGCTTGGGGACGCGGCGCCATCTTCGCCGACGGCGCTTGAAGAACGGGCGGCGCCTTGCGAAGGGCAGGGGCCGCCTGAGCGGGCCGCGGCTTGCGAGCCCCGGCATTCGTCGCCGCGGCCTCGACAAGCGAGACGGAATCGCCGCTTTGCCTCGGGAGGCCCGGATCCGCCCTTTCAGCCTCCCCCAATCCCCGCGAGTCCCCGACCGGAGCCGGAGCCCCGGCGCTCGTTCTGGAGTCGAAACCGGGGCGCCAGTCCCCCGGCCCGCCAATCGACATGGCCTTGATCCGCTGATAGAGCAGGCCGGCCAAAGGGATCGCGACGGCGACCGCGCCCCCCACCACCAGCAGAAGCGTCTTTCTGCGCCGGGCGGCACGCAGATCTTCCTGGCGGTTCAAGTCATCCATCGGGAAGGAACTCCAACCCCAAGTCTAACAGCCCAAGGCTCCAGTTTCAAGGGAAAATGCTGGGAAGGGACCATTGTCTCCGGCCCCGGCCATTTGTTACAATGCCTGCCATGCCGACCTACGAGAGCATCCTTGTTTTCAAACCCGTCCTATCCGACACGGAAGTGGCGGAACACGTCAAGAAGTCCCAGGAAGCCATCATCCAGGACGGAGGCGCCGTCGATATCCATGAGATCTGGGGGCGGCGCAAGCTCACGCACCCGATCGGCAAGAATCACGAAGCCCTTTACGCCTATCTTCGGTTCAAGGCCGCGCCGGCTCTTTTAAAGCGCCTTGAGCGCGACTGGACTCTTTCGGAAAACATCATGCGCCACATGACCTCGAAGCCCGTCGAGCGCCGGCCTCGTCCCGAGAAGGCCAAGGCGCCGCGGCCGGCCGCTTCAGTCCGGCAGGAAACTCCTGCGGCATGACGGGCATCAGGCTCTTCGAGCAGAACCAGGTCTTTCTCGCAGGGCGCCTGACCCGCGACCCGGAGGTTTTCGTCACCTCCCAGGGGATATCTAAGTGCGCTTTTTCCATCGCGGTCAACCAGAATTACAAGGATCGCTCCAGCGGCGAATGGAAATCTTTGGCCAGCTATATTCCGATCGTCGTGTGGAGGGAGGCCGCCCAGCGCTGCAAGGAGAAGCTTCGCAAGGGGAGCCCCGTCCATATCGAAGGGCGCCTTCGCAGCCGCGAATTCGAGGATAAGAAGACCGGCGGCCGCCGCACGGTGCTCGAGGTGGAAGCCCGCCGCGTCCAATTCCTGGCCGCCGGCGAGGGCGCCGGGGAGACCGGCGACGCTCCCTCATCGAGGGCGTCCGGCGAGGCGATTCCCGTCGGCGCGGAAACCGCGTCGGGAGCAGAGATCGAAGACGTCCCTTTTTAATTGCTGAATTCGAGGACACCAAAGAATGCCCATGAACCAGGAAAAAGCGCCGGAAACGGCTTCCGTTGAAATCCCCATTGCCGTTCCATCCGCTCCGGCTCCAGCCGCCCCTCAAGCGGCCCAGACGGACAGGACGAAGCGATTCCCGCGTCCGCCCTCCCGCAGGCCCGGCCTCGCCCCCCGGCGCCGAGTGTGCCGCTTCTGCTCGGAGAAAATCCGGGACGTCGATTTCAAGCAGGTTCAGATCCTGCGCAACTATCTTATGGAAAGCGGGAAGATCCTCCCGGCGCGCGTCACGGGCCTTTGCGCCAGGCACCAAAGGCAGCTTGCGACTGCGATCAAGCGGGCCAGGAACGTCTCCCTACTCCCCTATGTCATCCGCTAAAACCAAGGTCCTCTTAAGGATCGACGTGCCGCATCTCGGCGACGCCGGAGCGGTCAAGGACGTCGCGCCCGGCTTCGCGCGAAACTACCTTTTCCCTCGCGGCCTCGCCGCTCGCGCGACGCCCGCCGCTATCGAGGCATGGACAAAACGCCAATCAAGCGTGGCGAAAGCCCGCGAAGAAAAGATCAACGGCGCCCGGGAACTCTCGCAGAAGCTTGCGGGCGTGAGCCTTTCATTTGCGAAGCCCGCCAACGACGAAGGCCTTCTTTTTGGCTCCGTCGGCAAGGGCGACATCTTGAAAAGCCTCAAGGCCTGCGGCTACGCCGTGGCCAAAGAGGAGATCGTCCTTCCCTCCGCGCTGAAGAAAACCGGAGACTACGAGATCGAGCTCCAGCTCGCCCCTTCGGTCACGGCCAAAATCAAGCTCACCATCGGCGTCAAGCCCTCTTAAGGCTGCGGAAGGCAACGGATGGCAGACGTCAATCCCGTCGACCTTCCCCCGCAGGCTCCCGAGGCCGAAATGGCGGTTTTGGGGGCGATGCTCCTTGAGAAGGACGCCGTCGAGCGCGCCCTCGACATCCTCGAGGATCGCGACTTCTACGTGGAGGCCCACCGCCGCATCTTCTCCGCGATCAAGGGGCTCTTCGAAAAGGGCGCCGCCGTCGATCTGCGGACCGTCGGCGAGGAGCTCAAGCGCCTGCGCTGGTTCGACGATGTCGGCGGCATGGAGTACATCCGGGACGTCGTCCATAAAGTCGAGACCGCGGCCCACGTCGAGACCTACGCCCGCATCGTCAAGGACAAGGCGGTCCTGCGCGGCCTCATCAACGCCTCGACGACGATCATCCGCGACTGCCACCAGGAGGCCAAGGAGCCCGCCGTCCTCCTCGACGAGGCCCAGACGGCCATCCTCAAGGTCTCCGAGCGCCAAGTCACGAGCGAGTACGTTCCAGCCAAGGATTTGGTCCATCAAACGATCGACAGCATCGAGAAGGCCGTCAAGGACAAGCGGCGGGTAACGGGCATCCCGTCGGGGCTGACCGAGCTCGACCACCTCACGAGCGGCTTCCAGAAGTCGGATCTCATCCTCATCGGCGCGCGGCCCAGCCAGGGGAAAACCGCCCTGGGGCTCAACATCGCGTCACACATCGTCGTGGGCAAAGAACCCAGGCCGGTTCTGTTTTTCTCCCTGGAAATGTCGAAGCACCAGCTGATGCTGCGGCTGTTGGCGTCGGATTCGGGAGTGAAGCTCTCCGACCTAAGGACCGGCTTCCTGCCCAAGCACCGCTGGCGGGAAATCACGGATGCCGCCGATAAGCTCTACAACGCCCCTCTCTACATCAACGACACTCCGGGCATGACGGTTCTCCGCATCCGCTCCATCGCGCGCCAACTGCAGGCGGAGCTTCTCCGCAAGGGCCAGCCGCCCCTCGGCCTCATCATCGTCGACTATCTTCAGCTCATCCGAGACCCCGGCCGCAGGGAAAGCCGCCAGCAGGAGGTCTCGGACATATCGAGGGGCCTGAAGTTCCTGGCGCGGGACCTTGATCTTCCCGTCATCGCCCTCTCCCAGCTCTCGCGCAGGCCGGAGGAAAAGGGCCGGGCCGACCAACGGCCGCAGCTCTCGGACCTGCGCGAGAGCGGCGCTCTCGAGCAGGACGCGGACCTCGTGATCTTCATCCATCGCGAGTCCTACTACA
>JAJYFI010000058.1 GCA_021790955.1 bacterium
GCAGCTCCGGGGCCGCCTCGTCGAGCAGTATGCCAACCGGGGAACTCTTCCGGGAATTCTCCTAGGCTTGGCCCATGTCCTGGCTGCCGATCCGGACGCGGAGGTCCTCATCCTCCCGTCGGATCATTTCATGGCGCCCCTTAAGGGGGTTCGGGAAATCTTGAAGGAGGGGCTCGAAACCGCATCGCGCTCCCAGGACAAGCTCGTCCTTCTGGGCGCTGTCGCGGACGGCCCCGAGACCGATTACGGCTGGATCGAACCGGGGATCGCCCTGGCCGGCCGGGCGTTTTCGGTGCGTATGTTCCGTGAGAAGCCGTCGCCCGCGGAGGCGGAGGACTTCTTCGAGGACCGCTATCTTTGGAACACGATGATCGTCGCGGCCAAGGCCCGTTCCCTCTGGGAGATCGCCCGGCTCTTCCACCCGGGAGCCGTCGCGCGTTTCGATCTCCTGCGGGTGGCGATCGCGAAGGGCCACGGCGAGGCGATAGCGCCCTTCGTCTACGGAGCCCTTGAGACGGCGGACTTTTCCAGATCGCTTCTCGAGAGAGTCCCGCATCGGGCTCTCGTTCTTCCCATGGCGGAGGTGCGTTGGAGCGACTGGGGAAGGCCTGCGCGCATCGAGGCGTCCGTCCGCGACGGCGAGCCTTGCTCGCGGCCGTCGCGCGGCGAGCTGGTCGGCGCCGTCGTCCACGCCTAACAGCAGACGGCGGGCCCGCGCCGGAAAAATGCTAGTGTTTCCGTCGATCTTCCCGACGGAGAATCCTCGCGCCGCGTCCCATGATCCATCGCTGGTGGCTGGAAGAACCGCGTCTCTGTTTTAGTTGGGACCTCTGGTACGGCTGCAACTACCGCTGCTCCTACTGCTGGTGGGAGATGGAGAACCTGTGGGCCGATCTCGCCAAGCGGCATAAAATCCTTCCGCCCGAGGAATGGGTCGCGGCGTGGAAGCGCGTCCGGGATAGGCACGGGGAAGCCCGTCTCGACGTGCTGGGGGGGGAACCCCTGCTTTACCCGCGGGCCATGGAGCTGTGGCGTGGGCTCGCCTCGATCCATCGGCTTCTCATCACCACCAACCTTTCTCCATCCATCGGGAAAATCCGCGAGATGATGGATTCCGTTCCGCCCGAGCGGCTGCATCTCAATGCGAGCTTTCATCCGCAATTCGCCTCCCAGGACGAGTTCCTCGAGAAGCTCCTCTTGCTTCATTCCCGGGGCTATGAGCCGGGCGTCCTCTTCGTGACTTGGCCTCCGATCGTGGCCGACATGCCGAAATACGCCGCGGTGTTCGGGAAATGGAGGCTTCCGTTCACCCCGATGGTGTTCCAGGGGCGCTGGGAGGGCAAAACCTACCCCGAGAGCTTTGGCGAGGAGGAAAAGCGGATCATCGGGACCTTCATCGGGAACGCCGGCGTCGAGAAGGAGGACGAGCTGAAATACCGCCTCCTCCGGGATTCCACGCTCGGCAAGCCCTGCCACGCGGGCCGGGCCTACGCCAACGTGAAGGGCGACGGGAGCGTCTTCCGCTGCGGCCAGGACGCTTTCGGACACAAGCCGCTGGGAAATCTCTTCGACGACCGGTTCGGCCTCTTCGAGAATGCCGAGCCCTGTCCCTACGACAAGTGCAGCTGCCTCGAGTTCAAATACATCGACGAGATATACTCACCCTCGCCCCTCCGATGCGAGTCGCCCTGATTCAATGCCCCGTTTGGGGCGTCGCGGACCCGCCTTTGTCTCTCGCCCAGATCGCGGGATGCCTTTGGCATGCCAACATCGAATTCAAGATTTTCGATCTCAATATCGCCCTCTGGGGGGCGGCGCCGGAGTCCCTCCGAAGGAGCTGGGATTGGGACCATCTCGTCGCGTGGAACGATCCGGCGTGGACCGGGAGATTTTGCGAGGGAAACTCCGGCGCGCTGGACCGCTTCGCCGCGGAGATCGCGGCCTACGATCCGGAAGCCGCCCTGTTCTCGGTCCACGCCGGGTCCCAAAACGCCAGCTTCGACATGGCGGGCCGGATCCGGCGGCTCGTGCCGAGGATCGGGATCATGATGGGGGGGGAATATTTCTCCGATTTCGACGAGATCGCCGCGCGCGACGGCGGCGCAGCGGGGTCATGGCCCGACGTCGTCGTTTCTGGAGCGGGAGAGGATGTCGTCGTGAAGCTCCTGGGCTTGCGGGCGGCCACCCGGCGATGGATCGCCCTGCCCGGAGTCTGGGTCAGAAACGGCGGCGGGTGGAGCCGAGGCGGCCGCGCCGTTCCCTTCACCTTCGACCTCGATCTGGCGCCGCAACTCGATTTTTCGGGTTTTTCAAACCCTCTCGCCTACGAGCGTCCGACGCAGATGCCGATGTCGTCTTCGCGGGGGTGCCTTTGGTCGTGCCGGTTCTGTTCGTCGAGGACCTATTGGCCTCGTTTTTCCTTCAAGAGCGGCGACCGCATCTTCAGCGAGGTCGTGAGCGCCTTCCGCCATCAGCCGACGTGGCGCCATGTCGCGTTCTACGATCTCGTCGGGAACGGCCGTCCGGAGAGCCTCAAGCGATTCGCCGAATTGGCCGTGGAGCACGGCCTGGCCAAGGCGGGCATGACATGGAGCTTCAACGGCGTCATCCGTCCGGAGATGGAACCGGGGCTTCTTGATATAATGTCTCGCTCGGGCTGCGCGGAGATCGTTTACGGACTTGAGAGCGCCTCTCCGGCCCTTCTTGACTTCATGGGCCGCCCGCCTTATACTCCCTCCCTGGCCGAGCGGGTGATCAAGGATACCCATATGAGCGGCATCAAGGCGTCGGTTTCCGTCATTGCGGGGCACCCGCGCGAGACTCTGGAAGATTTTCGCGCGACGCTGGAGTGGCTCGGATCCATTAAGGAATTTTTGGCCGGCGTCGTCGCCAATCCTTACGCTTTCGAGGCCGCCGCGAGGAGGGGTTCGCCGACCGGGGCCCAAGCCGCCGACGTTCCGACCGCCGCCGGACGGGTCCGGGAGCTGCGGGAATGGTGCCGGGAGCGGGGAATCTCCGCCTTGGTTGGGACGTTCGGCTTGCCGAGCGCGGAGGCCGCCGTCGCCTAGAGCATGGGAAACTGTTCGAACGGCTCTTGCTCGGGTTGCGGCTCCAAGGACCATGGGGCGGCCGCTCTCGTCGCGGAGGGGGACTTGGCCGCGCGGGGCGATCTTGATTTCGCGATCCCGCACCGCCTCGAGGACTACAAGCCCCTTTTCCCGCGCCGCGCCCCCCCCTTCAAAGTCCATTGGAATTGGGAGATCATCCTTCCCTGCAACTATCGCTGCCGCTACTGCGTGGTCCATAACGAAAGCGCGTCGTTTTTAACGCTTTCCGTCGAGGAGTGGCGCAAAATTTGGAGCCGGATGTTCAAGCTTTACGGCTGCTGCCAGGTCCGCTTCGCGGGCGGGGAGCCCACGATTTATCCGGACTTCATCGACCTCGTGGCCATGATCCTCGAGATGCACACCGTGGACATCACGACGAATCTCAGCTTCGACGTCGAGGAATGGATCGGGAAGGTTCCGGCTCAAGGCATCGCCATCTCGGGGAGCCTCCATCTCGACCATATCGAGCCGGAGCCGTTTTTAAGGAAATTGTTGATCCTGCGGGACCGCGGCAACCAGCTCATTTCGGCTTCCCTCGTCGCCCATCCCCCGACGATCCATCGGGTGGAGCCCATCCGGGAGATGTTCGAGAAGGAGCGCGTGTTGTTCAAGATCATCCCCTTCAACGGCGTCTTCGAGGGGAAGCGCTATCCCATGGCGTACACGGACGACGAGAGGCGCATCCTCGGGATGCAGGTCGAGAAATCAAAAGACGAGCTCGGCAAGACCTTGAACAAGCAGTGGCAGGACTACGCGAACGCGAGGCCCGACGACAAGAATTTCCTCGGCATTCCCTGCCACATGGGCGAGCTCTACGCGAAGATCTATTCCGACGGGACCGTGCGGCGCTGCTGCCACACGGGCGTTGACATTCTGGGGCATATCACGGACGAGAACCTGCGGCTTTACGACGAGCCGAGGCCCTGCACGGTGCTCGCCTGCTCCTGCTGGAAGCCGATGGTGCAGGGCCGCTACGAGGAGAAGGTCGGGATGCTCTGGCAGTCCGCCGACCATCCCGTCTGGCAGGCGAAGGTGGCCGAGGCTCCGGCGGCATGAGTCTGCCTGCGCGGACGGCCATGGCCGGGATCGTCTCGGCGGGGCCGGGCGGATTTTATTTCGAGTGGAACGGCCTGGCGGTTTACGTGGACCCTTCCCAAAAGGTCGAGGGAGGCCGACCAGCTGACGTCATTTGCCTGAGCTGCAACGATCCTTCCCCGGCGCAACGATCGGCCGTCGAAGCGGTCGCGAATCCCGCGACCATCGTGGCGGGGGCGCCGGCGTGCGTGGGGCTCTTCCGGCTTAACCAGTTGCCGTTTTCGCCGGGACACAAAAGGATGGTGCTGGAAATGGAAATCGAGGCCTTCGCCGACGGAAGGGGGGGGCTCGGCTTCGCGATCGCGGCAGGCGGGTCGAAGGTTGTCTTTAAGGAGGGATCATGGGTGGATGCGGGGGTGGTTGCGGATCAGGCTGCGGCAGCGGCTGCGGGAGCGGGCGCTCGGGCGTAAGCGGGGCCGAGAGCGTCTCTTTCGTAGGGTTCGGGGGATTTCCTTCCGCCGATGGAGGGCTCGACCAAGCCGCTCCATCCGTCCCGGCGCGACAGTTAACGCCGCCCTACCGCGTTTTCTTCACCTGGGACATCAGCTACGTCTGCAACTATCGCTGCGCGTACTGCATTGTCTTCGAAAGTCCCCAATGGGACTCGGTCCTCAGCAAGAAAAGCCGCGCGCCGATTCCCGCGGAGAGGTGGATGGAAATCTGGGACGGGATTTACGACCGCTACGGCAGCGCGCATATCCATTGTTCGGGAGGAGAGCCCTTTTACTACCCGCGCTTCATCGACATCCTGGCCCACGTCATGGAAAAGCACACGATGGAATGCGACACGAACTTGTCGTTCGACGTCGAGGAATTCATCGCCAAGGTGAAGCCCGGCTCCTTCCGGTTCGCGCCGTCGTTTCACCCGGAATTCGCCGACCTGAGGACGCACGTCGAGAAATGCCGCCGGTTAAGGGAGGCCGGCTTCGATCTTCAGGGGGTCAATTACATTTGTTGGCCGCCGCATCTCGAGCGCATCCCCGAGTTCAAGAAGGCCTACGAGGATATCGGCGTTGTCCTCACCTTGATCCCTTTCCGCGGCCGCCACGAGGGAAAGGATTACCCGGACGCCTATGCGCCGGAGCAGCGGCGGCGCATCAATCAGTTGAGCGGCAATCCCGTGCTCTCGGAGGATTACGGCTCCTGGTACAAGGGGGCCAACCAGGGAGGGGAAAACCATACGCGCCGCGCGGCGAACTGCCGGGCGGGGCAGATGTACGCGAAAATCCATCCGGACGGCAACGCCCTGCGCTGCTGCTTCCTGGACCCGGATGAGCGGGGGATGATGGGGAACCTCATCGACGGCACGTTTAAGCTCTACGAGGAGCCGAAGATCTGCGAATTTCCGGCCTGCTCATGCTGGAAGAGCATGATCGTCGGGGAGGAGGAGCGGTGGCTGAGGCATTGGGTGGGGGTCGAGAAGAAAGACGTCGTCCAGGCGGCCCGCTGAGGCGGCATCGGCCTTGAAGGTTTATTTAAGCCACAGCGTCTCCGAGGGGGATATCGCGCTGTTGGACGAGCTGGAGGAGACGGCTTCCGGCTTGGGGGTGGCGCTGTCCCGGTCGCCCAGGCCTTGGGAACCCAGGACCAGCATGCCTTCCGCGGTCAGGGAGGCGATCCTGGCCTCCGATCTTTTCCTCGTCTGGGCCATGGCCGGCGGAGAACACCTTTATTTCGTCAACATGGAAATGAGCTTCGTGAGAAACGTGCGCCCCCGATTGCCTGTCTTCGTCATCATGGACAGGAACGCGCCTCGCACCGGTTTTTTGCAGCTTCCCGGCGGCGGCTCGCGTTGCGGCGGTTTTTGGTTCGATCCGGGGGAGCCACAATGGGCGTTCGGGCACGCGCACCATCTCGCTTTCGACAATGCCGAGTTCGCCGCCTTGACGAGCGCGCCGTTCCGGGCGTTCATCGAGCCGGCGATCGAAAAACTTTACAGGCATCTCGGTTGGAAGGCCGCCTCCAATGGGGCGGCCGCGAGGGCCGGAGGATGAATCCCGGCGCCGATATCGCGCCGCGGCCCGCGGAGCCGACGCTTTCCGGCGAGGAGGCGGCCAGAATCCACGAGCGGGGCGCCAGGAAGCGCTACCTCGACAACGATTGTCACGGGACGGTCGACGAGCTGCAAAAATGCCTCGCGACCGGAGCCCTTCCCGAGCACAAGGATTTGCGCATGCGGCTTTTGATCCTTCAGTCCTTGCGCCGATTCGGGAAGCAAGAGGAAGCCTGGGCGGCGCTTCGCGAGATGGAGGAGAAATACGGCCGAAGCGCCGAGCCGTTCATCCAGAACCTTCTTTTAAACGAGCGGGAGGCCACCGAAGGGAAGGTCAAGCTGGAGTCCTTCCCGACGCGGCTGACGATCCGCCCCACGAGCCGCTGTTCGGTGCACTGCATCATGTGCACGTTTTGGAAGGAGCCGCCGTGGGACATGTCCCAGAAGACGCTCGACGAGGTCGCGGCGCTTTATCCCTACATGGAGGACATCCTATGGCAGGGCGGGGAGCCCTTCGAAATGGACCGCCAGGCGCTCGAACGGATCCTTTTGAGGGGCCGCGACTACCCGAGGATGCTGCAGAACTTCATCACGAACGGCCAGCACGTCGACGAGCGCTGGGCGGAGATCCTGGTGAGCCTTAACGTCCACATGAAGATCTCGATCGACGGGACGACGCCGGAAGTCTTCGAGAAAATCCGGGTGCTGGCGAGCTTCGACAAGATCCTGCGGTCCATCGGCAATTTGCGAAACGAGATGGCGAGGCAGGGCCGCCGCATCGGCTTCTGGATCCACATGGTGGTGCAGCGGCTCAACTACCACCAGATCGTCGACATGATCGAGTTCGCCAAGGCCCACGGATTCGACGGCGTGGCGCTGAGTCCCATGGAGGGAGATCTTTACCGCAAGATCGACATCTTCAATTACAGCCGGGACAAGATCGCGCGGGAGGTCGAGGCCCAGCGCGCCGAAGCCAGGAAGCGATGCTTGGAATACGGCATCTATCTGGAGGACAACCTGCCCCCGCCGCCCGGCCCCGAGGACCAGAACCATTCCATGGAGGAGGCGGAGAACGAGAAGCGCTTTTCCTTGATGCCGATGACGGTGGAGGACGGCGCCCGCTACACGGGGCTGGAATATTCGTCTTTTTGCCTTTCGCCGTGGAAGAACCTGATTTTAAGGAACGGGGGCGGGGTGCTGCCGAATTGGCACTGCGGCGAACGCTATATCGGCAACGTCGACAAGAGCTCCATCCTGGAGATCTGGAACGGCCTTCCCATGCAGCGGGTGCGCATGGGCATCGCCGAGCGCCGTTTCGGGGGGATTTGCCGGAAGTTCTGCTTCTCAGGCGCCCTGATGGAGACCTGGAAGCATCACATGGAGTGGTACTGGTCCTGATGCCCGGAAAAACCAAGGTCTTTTTCGTCCAGATGCCCGCCTGGGCGCGCGAGCCAAACCTCGCGATCGCCCAGTTGGCGGCCTATCTTCGTCGCCACGGGATCGAGGTCGAGTCGATCGACCTCAACATGGAGCTTTATCATCGTTTCGCCGTCCCACAGGGGCAGCGGGACATGTGGGCGGCTGAGATCGACAATCTTTGGCTCGACGCCAATTTCGCCGGGCGGGTTCTGGGCGAGAACCGGGCGTGGATCGAGAGAATGGTCCTGGGGCGGATCGGCGCGGCGGATCGGCCGGTGGTCTGTTTCCCGGTGACGGGGCCGTCCGTTCCCGCCAGCCTACAGTTGACGCGCTGGATCAAGGAAGCGAGGCCGGACGCCCTGGTGGTCTTCGGGGGGGAATTCTTCACGGTCAACGGG
>JAJYFI010000059.1:0-6763 GCA_021790955.1 bacterium
ATCGGAGCACTCTTCGCGATCATTATATCACGAGCCCATCCATCGCGAATGTATTTGCTATTCTTCCACCGACCCCGCCTCGGATATGGACCTCGAGAAGGCTCGCGCCGAAACAAGCTCGTACGAATGGTTCGCGCCCGGCGACCTCAACGGATTCTTCGGGCTGATGTTCGACAACCTGACGGTGCTCTCGTTTTTAGCCGGCATCCTGATCCTTGGCTTCCATTTCCCCGCCGATATCGTCTACCGGAAGATGTTTCCCGGCACCGCGCTCGGCGTCCTCGCTGGAGACCTCGCCTACACCGTCCTGGCCTTTCAGCTCGCTCGAAAGACTGGACGCTGCAACATAACCGCCATGCCCCTCGGCCTGGACACTCCCTCCACCATCGGCATCGCCCTCACGGTGCTGGGCCCCGCCTTCATCGCCATGAAAGCGCGCGGCATGCCGGAAAACCAGGCGGCGCTCATGACCTGGTACATCGGCATGTCGACGATGGTCACGATCGGCCTCATCAAGTTCGTTTTCTCCTTTTTCGGCGCCTGGGTGCAGAAACTGGTGCCGGAAGCGGGGCTTCTGGGATCGCTTGCGGGGATCGGGCTGGCGCTCATCGGAGTCATTCCCCTCGTCGACATTTTCAGCATGCCGCTCATTGGAATCCTCGCCCTGGGGATCATCCTCTACAACCTGGTCGCGAAGATCCAGCTTCCCCGCAACTTTCCCGGCGTCCTTGCGGCCGTCCTCGTCGGCACCGCGCTCTATTACGCCTCCGGAGCCTCCTACAGCCCTCCTGTCGACCCCTTGGGCGTCTCGCTCCCGATCCCGAGCCTTCGTTTCATCAAAGGCTTTAAAGAGTCTCTGACGTACCTGCCGATCGCCCTTCCCTTCGCGATTCTCACGATCGTGGGCGGCATCAACGTGACGGAAAGCGCCCGTGTCGCCGGCGACGACTTCAAGACCCGACACATCCTCCTCACGGACGCGCTGGCGACCCTGTTGGCGGGGCTTTCGGGCGGCGTCGCCCAATCCACCCCCTACATCGGACAGCCGGCCTATAAGCACATGGGCGCCCGGTCCGGCTACGCCGTGCTGACGGGCCTCGCGGTCGGCTTGGGGGGCATGCTGGGCGCCGTCGGCTTCATCGTCAATCTCATCCCGCGCGCGGTGCTGGCGCCGATCCTGCTTTTCGTCGCGATCGACATCATGTGCCAGGCCTTCCACGCCACGCCCCATCGCCACGCGCCGGCCGTCGCCCTCGCCTACTTCCCGGCCGCGGCGCGGCTCCTTCAAATCAAGCTCTCAAACCCCGCCTTCGTTCCCGCGGCTCATTTCCAGGCGCTTTTGTCCGAACCCGGGAAAAGCCTGCCGGAGCTTCTCGTCACGGTCGCGTTAGGCAACGGCTTCATCCTGACCGCGATGCTCTGGGGCGCGGCGCTCGCGACCTTGATCGACCGGAGGCTGCGGGCTTCCGGCCTTTACCTGGCGATCCTGGCGGCCCTGACCTTCTTCGGCTTCGTCCACTCGGCGCTTCCCGACGGAAGCCTCTATCTCCCGTGGACGCTTGCGGCGCCCGCCAGGAGCATCCCCTATCAGTTCGGCGCGGCTTACGCGATCATGGCCGCGGCCCTTCTGGCCGTATCCTTCCGCGGCCCCAGGGACGCCGCGGCGGTCCCGGCGTGAACCGATACCAGCTGACGAGCCTCGCCGGGACCGCCGTCCTCGCGGCCGCGGCTTGGCTTCTCTCGCGAAACCGAACGAAGGTCAAAATCCAAACCATTCTTTGGGCGCTCCTCCTTCAATTCGCCTTCGCCTTCCTCATCCTTAAGACCTCCGCCGGAGAACGCACCTTCTCGGCGGTGAACGCGGCATGCGCGCATCTGCTCGCCTTCGAGGAGGAGGGAGCTCGCTTCGTCTTTGGGACGCTGGCCCTGTCTCCCGGCGAACCGGGCTCGACGGGGTTCTACTTCGCCTTCCAGGTTCTTCCCACCATCATCTTTCTCTCAAGCCTGATGTCCCTTCTTTACTACCTGGGCGTCATGCAGAAAGTCGTCCAGGGGTTCGCCTGGATCATGGCCCGAACCTGCCGGACCTCGGGCGCGGAGTCCCTCTCCATCTCCGCCAATATCTTCATGGGACAAACCGAGGCGCCTCTTCTCATACGGCCCTACATCGAGTCCCTCACCGAGTCGGAACTCCTCTGCGTCATGGTGGGAGGGATGGCCCACATCGCGGCGGGCATCATGATCGCCTACGTCGGCATGCTCGCCCCCTTTTTCCCGGACATCGCCGGGCACCTCCTCGCGGCGCAGGTCATGGCGACGCCGGCGACGATCCTCATCGCGAAGCTGCTCCTGCCGGAGACCGCCTCCCCCAAAACGATGGGGAGCGTGAAGTTGAGCTACCACGAGGAGAGCACGAACGCCATCGAGGCCGCCGCAACCGGAGGCTCTCTCGGCATGACGCTCGCGCTCAACGTGGCCGCCATGCTGGTCGCCTTCATGTCGATCATCGCTCTCATCAATTGGGGGCTTCATCACCTGCTGGCCCTCTTCGGACACGGCGAGATCGGCCTCGAGACGATCCTCGGCTGGCTCTTCGCGCCGATTGCCTGGCTTTTGGGCGTCCCGTGGGCCGACTGCCGCCGGGTCGGCCAGTGGATAGGCGAGAAGACGGCCTTTAATGAATTCATCGCCTATTCGAACATGGCGCGCTTCGCCGCGGCGCACGGGGCCGCGGCCATCTCCCACCGCGCCTACGTGATCGCGGCCCACGCCCTTTGCGGCTTCTCCAACTTCCTCTCGATCGGCATCCAGATCGGCGGCATCGGCCCGATGGCGCCCACCCGGCGCAAGGACCTGGCGAGGCTGGGCCTCCTCGCGCTCCTCGGGGGGTCGCTCGCCTGCTTCATGACGGCCTCCATCACCGGGATCCTCATCCCCTAATGTCCGACCTCCTTTCCCACGCCCGGATATTGATCCGCCAAGTCTACAACGTTCGCCCGCTCATCGAGTGGGGAGGCCTCGTCCTCATCGCGGGCTTTCTATTCGCGGAGACCGGGCTCTTCGCGGGCTTTTTCCTGCCGGGAGATTCCCTGCTTGTGACGGCGGGAATCCTTTCGAAAGCCGGCGCCTTCCCGATCGCGAATCTCCTCCTATGGAGCTCCGCCGCCGCGATCGTCGGCAACCAGATGGGTTACGCCATCGGCTTTCGGGCCGGCCGTCCGCTGTTCAAGAAGGAGGACTCCCTCTTCTTCAAAAAGGCGCATCTCCTGCGGGCGCAGGGATTCTATTCCCGCTACGGGGCCAAGACCGTGGTGATCGCGCGCTTCATGCCGATCGTCCGCACCTTCGTTCCGCTGGTGGCCGGCATCGCGGCCATGGATTTCCCCCGATTCGTCCTCTACAACGTGATGGGCGGCGTTCTCTGGGTGTTCGGCCTCTGCCTATCGGGCTACGCGCTCGCCTCGGCGATCCCGGACATCGAGCGGCGGCTCCACTGGGTCATCCTGGCCGTCATTTTCCTCTCCGTCCTTCCCGGCCTCCTTCAGCTTCGCCGCAAAAAGCCGTGGGCGTCACCCTGATCGCCCTCTCTCTCCTCGGCCTGCGTGACGGCCGCGCCCAAGCGACCTCCAGGCCTCGTCACGCCCTCTCCGCCGCGATCCTCCAGCGCGCGGCCCGAATCCATTGGACCCCGGCCCTCGTCGACGAGCTTATCGATCGCATGCCCAAGGTGGAAACCCATGTGCACCTGGATGGCTCCCTGAGACCGAGGACGATCCAAAGGCTCGCCGTCAGACAGCGCCTCGAGCCTTTTGCAGACGAGACTCTCGGCCGGATTCGAGCCGAGACAGTGGTCGACAAGCCCCTGGGCTCCCTGGCGCGCGTGCTGAGGATCTTCGGCGCCATCGAGCCTCTCTTGCGCGACCCCGAGTCGCTTGAAGACGCCGCCTATCGCGTCATCGCCCGCGCCGACCGGCAGAAAATCCGCTATCTCGAGCTGCGCTTCGCTCCCGCGTTGAACACCTCATCCCATTTTTCCGACGAGCAAGCCTTGCGATCGGTCCTGCGCGGCGTCGAGCGCGGCAGGCGCGACTTCGGCGTCGACACGGGCGTCATCATTTGCTTGATGCGGCCCTTCAAGCTCGTCAGCCGCAGGCGCAACGAGAAGATGCTCGATCTCGCGATTCGCTACCGCGGCCGCGGCGTGGTCGGGATCGACCTGGCGGGAGACGAGGCCGCTCAGCCGCTCTCGGACTACCGCGATTTCTACCGCCGCGCCCGGCTGGCTGGCCTCCACACGACCGTCCATGCCGGGGAAGTGCCGGGAAGCCCGGATCTGCGCACCGCCGTGAACATCGGCGTGGACCGAATCGGGCACGGGGTTTTTTTATCGCAAGACCCCGCTTTGACTCGGCGGGCCAAGGCTCGCGGCATCTTCATCGAAGTCAATCCGACCTCAAATGTTCGCACGGGGGCGGTTCGTTCCCTGGCGGCTCACCCCGCGAAACGATGGCATCGCGAGGGCGTTCCCATCACCATCAGCACGGATGATCCGGGGCTGTTCGGCATCGACTTGAACCACGAATATCGGGCGCTCGCGCACGACATGGGCTTCAAACCGTTGGATCTTTTAGCCGTCTCCTACCAGGGCATCGACGCCCTCTTCGCGACGGAGGCGGAAAAGCGGCGGTTGCGAACGCGATTTGAAGCGGAGATCCTCGCGACGCTTGATGCTCTGGCGCGGACATCCGGCCGAGACGCGGCTTCCAGGGCGTCCGTCACTTCCTCTGTAAAATAGCCCTCGCGGCCCGGCGCGACTCTCGCTTGACACACCGGGACCATTCCAGTAACATTCTTAAACCCATGCCGAACGCGGGACTCTGGACGGACACGGTTTTCTACGTCGCGGCGGCGGCTTTCTTCGTCGCACTGGCGGCCGCGGCGTATATCTGGGGTCAGCGCCGGGCTGCGATCGAAGCCCAAAGCCCCGCGCTCCCCGAGCCGTCGCCTAAAAAAGCGCCCGCGCCGGCAACGGCGAAGCCCGCCGAGCCCCCGAAGACGGTCGCCGCGCTCAAACCCACGGCGGAGGCGCAGCGCCCTCTTCCCGTTCCCCTCGCCAAACCCCAGCCCCAGGAGCCCAAACCGTCGCCGGCCCCTCAGGCCCAACCGGCGCCCGCGGAGGCCCAGCACCATCTTCCCTCCTTCTCGTGGGGAGGCCTTCTCGACAAGATGGAGCGCTTCGAGGCCGAGATCGCCTCGATCAAGACCCTGATCACCGAGAAATCCGTCTCCGGGCAGGATGTGGCCCAACTTCTGCAAAAACTTCAAAGTCAGGCCCCGGCCTCCCAGCCGCCCGAAGAGATCCACGCGATCGCAGCCCAGCTCGAACGATTCCAAGGCGAGTTTACAGCCCTTCGGAGCCTTTTCGAGGCGGCCGCCAAGGACAACGCCTCCCTGCGCGAGATGGTCTCCAAGCTCCAGGAAGAAGCCGCGGCGCGCCCCCCGTCCCAAGCTCCCGCGCCCTCCCCCGACGCCGGCCGCGCCGTCGCCTTCATCCAGAGCCTTATTGACAAGATGGATCATTTCGAGGAAGAGCTTGCCTCCGTCAAATCCTTGCTTTCATCACGCTCAAAGACGCGAGAGACGGAGGCCACCCCCTTGCCCGCCGCCGTCATGCCTCCGAAGTCGGATGAGAAAGAGCCGGCCGCGGCGAATGCGAAGAGCTCCGGTTCCGCCGAATCGCGCCGAAACCCGGTCTGGCCCGTCTAAATTCCATAGTCAACAGCAGGCGGGCGACCTTCCGTGGTCTTCCATGGCCTTCCGTCGCTTTCTGCGGCCTTCTGTGGTTTTCCGCGCCGCCTCCCGAGACGAGAGCCCAGGCCTTCTCCAACGCCGCCATTGGAACGACCGCCGCCGACTTTCTTAATCTGATACCGACCGCAAGGGAAAACGCCCTCGGAGGCACTTCCGCCGCGCTCACGGAGGGATCGAGCGCCATCTTCTGGAACCCGGCAGGGCTCGCGCGCATCGAGCCTCAGTCTCCCTCGGAGGCCGAGTTCGACTACGCGCCGCTGCTCGAGACCACCTATGCCGGAGCCGCCTCCTACGCGGCCCCCTTTCCCGGCGGAGGCGTCCTGGGCGCGGGCGCCCTCTATTTCTCCCAAGCGGCCCAGACCGCCTACTCGAGCGTCGGCAACGCCCTTGGATCCTTCACGCCCTACGACCTGGACCTGTCGGTCGCCTACGCCAGACGTTTCGGCGACTACCTGGTGGGAGGCGACGCGAAGTTCATCCGATCGGTGATCGCGGATGCCCACGGCCAGACCGCCGCCGTCGACGCTGGCTTCCAGGCGCCAAGGGCGGCCATGCTGGGAGATGGTCCGGTCGATTTCGGCGCCGACATAACGAATCTCGGCGGCCCGCTCACGGTCGGCACCGTGGGCTCGCCTCTCCCGCTCAAAGTCGCGGGAGGAGCCTACTGGCACGCGACGCCGGAGGCGGGATTCGCGATGGACCTGAACCTTCCCGAGGGCAACTCCCCCTATGTGACGCTCGGCTTCGAAGGGACGCTCAAGACCGGCGCCCTCTCCTCGTCCTTGCGGCTTGGCTTCAACCAGGAGAACCTCCAAAGCCAGGCGGGCTCCCTCTCCGGAATGTCCCTCGGCGCCGGCATCGCGTTCCGGCAGATGACGATCGACTACGCCTGGGTGCCGCTCGGCTTGCTGGGCGACATGAACCGCATCTCGATTTTGTTCCGGTTCTAAGG
>JAJYFI010000059.1:6773-8006 GCA_021790955.1 bacterium
CCCGGGCCGTCGTCGGGCCGAGCACGATCGCCTTGGCCCTTTGAAAAAACCTTCGCGCCTCGAAACGCCCCAACGCCGAAGCGAAGGCTCGCGCGGCGGAGGGCGACGCGAAAAAGGCGGCGTCAGCCGTCGCGAGAAGGCGCGGCGTCAGCCGCCCAAGTCCCTGCCGGTCCGGCAGCGTCCTATAGGCCGTCGCGGCCACGACCCGGCATCCCCGAGAGCGCAAAAGGCGCGGCAGATCCTCCCCGGCCGACTCGCCTTTCACGAAGAGCACCTTTTCTCCCCTGCGAGCTCGCATGAACCGCGCCAAGCCGGCCGCCGTTTGAAGCTTGGGCGTGGGCGTGGCCGCGACTCTCCCCCCCAGCTCCCTCAGGGCGGCCGCCGTCGCCGGTCCCACGGCGAACAGCCTTCGCGGAAGCGCGATGACGGCGCGATGACGGCGCGCGCGCTCGAAAAGGGCCCGGACGGCGTTGGCGCTCGTAAAGACCGCGGCGTCGAACCCGCTCGCATTCCGGATCGCGCGGTCAAGGGCGGCAAAGGAGCGGGGCCTTTCGACCCGGATCGCAGGCGCGATGACGGCACGGGCGCCTAAACGACGCAGGGACTCGAGAAGGTCGGCCGATTGCGCCCTCGGACGCGTGAGGATCACCGTTTTCCCCGCAAGCCAGCTTTCCATCCTTGCGCGCCGCGACGCGTTCATCCGCGTATTTTAGGTTTATTTGACACCCACGGACACTTTTGCCAGAATTGCCTGAGCGTTGCGCGCCGCGCCCCGCAATGCCAGGTCCATGAGCCCCAACTCCATGGCTGAGCCCATCAAGCCGTCGTGGCCGTCCTCCTCAAGCACGGGCTCGCCGATCAGGGTTTCCGGCCTCCTCGACGCGTCCCGCGTCAAGCGCTTTGACGCCGATCAGGGCAAGGAAGACATCCTCAAAAATCTCGTCGCGTTGCTGTGCGGCAAAGAGGGCCTGACGACGCCGCAAGATGTTCTCGACAAGGTTCTCGAACGAGAGCGCGGCATCTCGACGACGCTGGACTCCGGATTGAGCCTGCCGCACGCGAGGCTCCGATCGCTTTCCAGGATCGCGCTTGCCCTTGCCGTTTTCTCCCACCCCATCGAGGACCCCAAGACGCCGGGGGTCCCGGTCAGGGCCATGCTCCTCGTCCTCGTCCCCGAAAACGCGGAGTCCGCCGCGACCTATCTCAAGCTTCTGCGCTCGATCGCAAACCTTT
>JAJYFI010000060.1 GCA_021790955.1 bacterium
GAACGCCTAAGCCGCATGAAGTCGCAGTTTCTTGCCATGGCCTCCCATGATCTCGCCAACGCCATCATGGCTCTCCAAGCGAGCTACGAGCTGCTCAACGGCAGCTTGGGCGCGGGGTCCGGCCTCGACGCCGAGCAGAAAAAGCGGTTCGCCTACATCGGCGGGGCCGTCAAGCAGATCGGCCACCTGATCCAGGACCTCGTCGATTGGGAGGCGATCGAGAAGGGAAAGTTGCGCGTCTCGCCGGAGCCCGTGCCCGCCTCCGCGATCGTGGAGGAGGCGCTGCCTGGCCCCCAGGCGCGGGCGAAGTCGAAGGGCATCGCGGTCGCGGCCGACGTTCCGACCGGCCTTCCCCCGGTCCTGGGGGACAAAACCCGGCTCATCCAAGTGCTCAATAATCTCTTGGAGAACGCCGTCCGGCATACGACGACCGGCGGCTCGATCACGGTGAGCCTGCGCCTTTCGGGGGCCGATGTCCTATTTTCCGTCAAGGACACGGGGGAGGGGCTTGCGAACGGAGAGGCGGGGAGGATCTTCGCGAGCTTCTACCAAGCGGAGAGCCGTTCGGGGGGGGGGCGGATGGGGCTCGGCCTCTCGATCGCCAAGGAAATCGTGGAGGCCCATCGAGGACGCATTTGGGTGGACAGCCCGGGCCCTGACCGGGGCTCTGATTTCCAGTTCACCATCCCCGTGGTGGCGCCGTCCTCATGAACAAACCCCTTTTTCTGTCGCAGTTGGAGCGCGCCGAGGCGACTTTCTCGGTGCTCCCGGTGACCCAGGCCTTGCTCCGGACGCTTCGGTCCGAGTTGGCGAAAGGGGACCCGCCGTGGTGGTTGGCGACGCAGAAGGCCTGGGAAAAAAGGCGCTTCGTGGGCTGGATGGAAGCATGGGGCCTCTTCGTGTCCTGTCTGCATTTCGAGGCTCTGAACGACGCCCCGTCCCCCTTCGTGGACTATTTCCCCTGCTGCGGCGGAACCGATGAAGCCGATCCTGCCGGGGACCTTCTCAAATTTCTCGCCGACGCTCCTCCTTCTTTTTATCAAAACCTGCAAAAGGCCCGCCGACGGCCCTTCCTGTGGTCGCGGACCACGCTGTGGATACCCCCGGCGCTCCTCTACTTTCAAAGGCGCGGGCTCCCTTATTATCTTGCCCAATCGGGCGCCGGAGCGGGACTCGATCTTGCGGCGGACAAGACGCTGGGCTACAAGGGATTCGATTCGGAGCTCATCCTCGGCCGGGTGGGGGTCGATTCGGAGCCGCTGGCTCTCGAGGATATCCGCGACCGGCGCTGGCTGACGGCTTCCCTTTTCCCGGATCAGATCCGGCCGATCCGCGTCCTGGATCACGCGCTGCGCAAGGCGCGTGAAATCGAGCAACGGGATGCGGGCTGGATACAGCTCGCGAAATGCCGTGAGAACCTCGCGGCCGCTTTTTTGACGAAGAATCTTCCGGCCGAGGACGACGCGGGGCTTCTTCTTTTCAACATGGGGGTCACGGATCTCTTGAGCGACGAGGAATACCGCGATTACCAGGCCCAAGCGGCGAGGATGATGGCGCCCTGGGGCGACCGCGCCCTCTGGGTCGAAGTCGAGCATGTCCGCGGGGAGCTTTATTCGACGACGCTTCAGCTGCGCGTATGGAAGCTTGCCGAGGGGGCTCTCGACGGCCTCGTCATGGCCTCCTTCGACCAGGGGGCGGGGACGATCGATTTCAACGAGGAAGCCGCGGCGAAATTTCTCTCGTGATGGGGAAGCCGCTGTGGCTGCTGTTGCTTGGGGCCGTCCCGGCGCTGGCCCAGGATCGGGGCGCCGCCCTTCTTCCTCCGGATATCGCCTGCCCGTCCGGCCAGGGACGTTGCTATAGCCAAGCGCAGCTCGAGCGAGTGGCGGCCACCCTCGCCGGCCAAGACGGCGGCGAGAGGGCCTATATCCAATCCGTTTTCGCCGACAAGGCGGTACGCCAGGACAACGACGTCACGGCTCGTCAGGTCCAGGCGATTTGGAAATATTTCAACCTTGAGGAGAGCGGCAAGGATCTGATCAATCAGAATGCCGGGCGCATGAGCTCCGGGGACCGTCAGGACATGCGCTCGATCACGGGGCAGCTCAGGCAGGACATGTACGGGACCCTTCTTGACACGCCGTTTCACGCCGCGCTGATGAATAGCGACGACCCCTGGGCCGAGCGCATCATGAGCGCGGGACAATGGCAGCAGGCCCAGCCGAGCAATCCCCTCGCCTACCTCTATGGAGCGGAGCAAAGCCTCGCCCAGGGCCAATTCCCCACGGCGGCTTCCCAGGCGACCCAAGCCCTCGCCCTCGACGCGGAAAGCGCCCGGGCCTACGCGCTGCGGGCGCAGGCCGAATACGGAATGGGCGACGCGGCGGCGGCGCAGGCCGATGCCGAACGCGCCCTCGCGATCGATCCCAGCGACGCGCCGGCGGCGGCGACGCTGGGCATGATCCGCGCGGCGAGAACGGCGCGGAAAACCCATTTCGACCTTGTCGAGTTCTCGCCGGAGTCGGGCGGCGCCGGCGGAGGCCGGCTGTCGTCCGGCGTCGGGGCCCGATCGCGGAAGCTGTCGGGGGTCCTTAAAGAGGGGGAGGCCGCGTCTCTCGTGGATGGGGCCCGGGAGGCGATGGAAACTCTCGATGTCCAGACGGAGCTTAAAAAAGCGTCCCAGGCCGTCCGGATGGATCCGACCGACCCCCAAGCCTATTTTACGCGCGCCGAAGCCTATCTGCGTCTGGGCAGCCCCAAGGCGGCGCTCGGGGACCTCTCCCGGGCGGCGGCCTTGTCCCCCAGGAACGCTTCCATCGCGGCCCTTAAGTCCTACGCCCTCGTCAAAGCGAGGCGCTTTAAGGACGCCCTTGCGGCGGCCGATGCCGCCAGCGCTCTCGACCCGAATAACTCCCACGCCTGGCTTTTCCGAGCTATGTCCCTGGCGGGGCTGGGGCGCCGCGAGGAGATGATCGACAGCCTGAGAAACGCCGCGCGGCTCAACCCTCGCTTCGGCGCGTACCTTCAAAAGGCCCTGCGCGAGCCCGCGGAAAAGGATCTCTTGGACGCCTTTGACGGCGACGCGTCCTCGGAGCCGCAGCCAGGGCTCCAGATCCCCTGGACCGGCCTTCCCTGGGCGCGCCGCCTCGCGATCTATGGGCTGCCGGCCGCGGGAGTCTTGCTGCTGGTCCTGGGGCTGTGGCATGGGATCGTGGCCTTTCGGAGAGGCTCGGTCGATGGGGCCGCCGCCTATCTCCCGATCGCGTCGCCGGAGGCCGAGGCGACTCTCATCGACGGCCACGTCAAGCTTCTGCGGGTCCTGGGATCGGGCGGGATGGGAATCGTCTACGAGGGGCTCGACCTGCGGCTCGATCGCCGCGTCGCCGTCAAGAGAATGCGCGGCGACGTGAACGCGAGCCCGCGGGAAAGGGAGCGGTTCCTCTCGGAAGCCCGGATCGTCGCCAAGCTCTCCCACCCGAACGTCGTGGCGATTCACTCCGTGACCGAACACGCGGGTGAAATCCACCTCGTTTTCGAGTACGTGGATGGGAGGACCTTCGCGGCGATGTTCTCTTCGAGCCGCCCTTTGGCTTTGGACAGGGCCGTTTCCATCCTGCGCGGTGTCGCCGAGGCGCTTGACTACGCCCACCGCAAGGGCGTGATTCACCGGGACCTCAAGCCCTCGAACATCATGGTGACCCGCGAGGGGCTCGCGAAGGTGATGGATTTCGGGATCGCGAGTTTCGCCCGTGAGGCGATGACTCGCCTGACCCAGACGGGGGCGGTGCTGGGGACGCCGGTCTATATGGCCCCGGAACAGGCGATGGGCGAGCCCGCGCCTCAGTCGGACATCTACTCTCTCGCGCTATGCGCCTATGAGGCGCTCTCGGGGCGGCTCCCGTTCGACGGATCTTTCGAGGGGCTGCTCAAGCGCAAGCTCGATGGGCTCCGGGAGCCGTTAAGCTGGAATTATAAGGACGGATCGGGCCGCCTCGACGCGGTCTTCGCGAAGGCGCTCGATCCCGACCCCGCGCGCCGCCATCAATCCGCCGGCGAGTTCGTCGAAGACTTGACGGCGTAGCGCCGCTATTTCCGGGCGAGGAAAGGCCCCAGGACGAGAGCGTCCATGCCCGACTTAAGGAAGGTGGCGACCGCCTCGCGAGGGGAGGCGACGATGGGCTCTCCCTTGAGGTTGAAGCTCGTGTTGAGGAGCATGGGGACGCCGCTGCGGCGCCCGAAGGCGGTTAAGAGATCGTGGAAGAAAGGGTCGCCCTCCTGGGATTCGGGATAGACGAGTTGGGCCCGCGCCGACCCATCGGCGTGGACGACGGCCGGCACGCGGGAGACGGCCTCGCTTTTGACCGGGAGCGTCATCAGCATGAAGCGCAAGGGGTCGGCGCCCGCGGCTTTCCCGAGCTCGAAATAACGCCCGGCTTCCGAGGCGACGACCGCCGGGGCGAAGGGGCGGAAGGGCTCGCGGAACTTGACCGCGATATTGACGCGGTCCTTCATTTCGGGTCGCGTCGGATCGGCGAGGATCGAGCGATGGCCCAGGGCGCGCGGGCCCCACTCGAATCGGCCGCGGCTGAGCCCCAGGATGCGCCCCTCCTTTAAAAGATCGGCGGCCTCCTCCGCCATGCGGTCGGGGGGGAGTTCGGCGAAGGACAGCCCCGAACGCGAAAGCGCCAGCCGCGTTTCGTCCGCGGCGTAGTCCTTGCCCCAGTAGGCGTGGCGCATGACGAAGCGACGGGGCTTGCCGAAAAGGACGTGCCAGGCGTAGAGCGCCGCTCCCGCCGCCGCTCCCGAATCCCCGCTCGCGGGATGAAGATAAATCTCCTTGAAGGGGGTCTCGCGCAGGATGCGGGCGTTCGCGACGCAGTTGTAGCCCACCCCGCCCCCGATCGAAAGCCGCGTGAGCCCCGTGCGCCGGTGGAGCTCCATCGCCATCTTAAGGAGGATGTCCTCGGTCACTTTCTGGATGCTCGCCGCGATATCGGCGTATTTTTGGTTGGAGGCCAGTTCCTCGGCGCTCGGCGGGACCGGGTCGTCATAGAGGCTCGTGCGGGCGGTGACGAAGCGGCGTCCTGGAGTCCGGGGGGGGCCTAGGAGCTCGGTCAGCTTGCGCGTGAAGGAGGAGTCCGCCCGCCACGCGTAGGAATAGTAGCTCATGTCGGCCGCGAAGGAGCCGTCCTCCTTGAGGTCGATCGTGCGCAGGATATCGCGGACATAGCGCGGCTCCCCGAAGGGGGCCATTCCCATGACTTTGTACTCGCCTTCGTTGACCTCGAAGCCGAGGAAGGCCGTGAAGGCGGAATAGAGAAGACCCAGGGAGTGAGGGAAGGAAAGCTCGGAGAGGATGTCAAGGCCGTTCGCCCCCGATGAAAAGCTCGCTCGGCCCCGTCCCAGGGTCGCCGTCGCCCATTCCCCGACCCCGTCGACCGTCAGGACGGCCGCCTCCTCGAACGGAGAGCAGAAAAAGGCCGCCGAGGCGTGCGAAAGATGGTGCTCGAGGAAGAGCACCCGCTCGGGAGGAATGCCAAGATGCCCGGAGAGCTTCTCCTTGATCCAGAGCTTGTCCGCAAGCCATGCCCGCATGGCCTCTTGAAAGACCTGGCGCGAACGGGGGGCGAAATAGACGGAGCTCAGGAGCAGGCGCTCGAACTTGACGAGCGGCTTCTCGAAGAAGGCGACGTAGTCGACCTCGGGGCCCTGGAGGCCGGCCTGGTCGAGGTAGAACTGGATCGCCCTCTCGGGAAAGGAAAAATCGTGCTTGTGCCGCGAGAAACGTTCCTCCTCCGCCGCCGCGACAAGGACGCCGTCATCGAGAAGAGCCGCCGCCGCGTCGTGGAAATAACAGGAGACGCCGAGAATTCTCATCTAAAAACGTTCGCGCGCCCGCTTCATCGACGGCGTCTCCGGAGTGCGGTCCTTCCAATAGGAAGGGCGCCGCCGGTCGGGCTTGAATCGGTCCTGGGCGGCGAAACGCCTGCAGAGGAATCCATAGGGACAGACGATGAAAATGTAGGCGGCCGATAAAAGGACGAGGCCCGGGAGCGGCAGGATGACTTCCTTTAAGAAGGCCTTGAGGCGGGTCAAAAGAGGGTGTAGACGAAGGGCGCGACGGCCGAATTCATCGAGACGATCACGAGGAAGCCGACGAGGAGCAGCGTCACGACGAGCGGGATCATCCACCACAATCTCTCCCGCCACAGGAAGCGGAAGAACTCCCGGAAAAGTCCGAATCGCGACGCGAGGCGCCTGGATGCCATGAAAGAATTCTATATCATATATCCCCTATCCCCGTGACGAGACCGAAAGGGCGCCGACTTCCGAAAGCCTCCTTCTGGGCGGCTTCGCTGCTCGCCTTGGTTTCGCCGTCGCGGAGTTGGGCCTGCGCCTGCGGTTGCGGGGTTTTCGACGTCGGGGTCGGGACCTTGCTGCCCACCAAGCCCGGGGGCATGATCTGGGCGCAAGAGGACTCCATGGATCAAAAGCAGAACTGGGATGGAGGATCGCCTGCTCCTTCCGCCGACAACAACGACAAGAAAATCGGGAGCGACTTTCAGACAGCGGGCGTCCAGTATATGTTCAACAGAAAGTGGGGCTTCATGGCGCAGCAGCCCTACGACTTCCGCAGCTACACGGCCGCGCCGGGGCCCGCCGGCACGGGCCAGTTCAACCACTGGGCCCTGGGCGACACCCGCGTCCTAGGGATCTACACGGGGATTTCCTCGACGATGAGCGACGGCCTGATGCTCGGCGCCAAGCTCGCCGACGGCGACTCGACCTATCCGGGCTTCGATCCCGATACCGAGCTCGGCACCGGGAGCACGGACCTGCTCGCGGGGGGATACCATTTCGGGCGCTTCTCGAAGAAGAGCTACTGGAGCTGGTGGGCGGACGCCATGGCCGACATCCCGGTGTTTATTTCGCGCGGCTACCGCCCCGGCTCCGAAATCGACGCGGCGGCCGCGGCCTACTACGAACGCTGGGGGATTGGAAGGCTCAGGCTTTCGCCGTTCGCCCAGGCGATGGGTTCCTACCGTTGGCGGGACTCCGGTCCCGCCGCCGACGCCCCCGATTCCGGCTACCGCCGCGTGATCGCCGCGCCTGGGCTGGAGGCCGACGCGGGGCCGATTCGAGTTTACGGCTACGTCGGCTTCCCCGTCTATCAATTCGTCAACGGCAACCAGCTCGTGGCGGCGCAGTACTACACCTTCAATGTCATGTACCTCTTTTAGGCGCTTATCGCGTCTCATCCTGGCGGCGTCGGCGGCGTTCGCCGCCGGCTGCGCGGGGCTGGGCTTTTCGGGGGGGGGAGCGGTGGGGCGCGCTGGGGTCCTGGAGTCTCTCAAGGCTGCCTGCGATTCGGATCTGGAGCGAACCTTCCTGGACTGGTTGAACGAGCGCAGCCTGCGGCTTCCTGGCCGCGCCCAGGTCTACGTGGAGACCGCTCGAGCTCGCCCGGACTTTGTCTACGATCTGCCGACTGGTCCAGTTGCGCTATTCGTCGACGGCCCCAGGCATCAAGGGCCCTCGCAGGCGGAGAAGGACATAGATGCCAGCCGGCGCCTCCAGGATGGCGGCTGGGATGTGGTGCGGGTGGGGTATGACCAGGGAGAGTGGCAGGCTGCGAGCGGTCGACGCCCCGCGGTCTTTGGAGTCACCTCCGGGCGAGAGGGATGAGCTTCTTCGCTCCCGGCAGCCTGGTGAGCGCGCGGGGAAGGGAGTGGGTCGTACTGCCGGACAGCGACGACGAACTCTTGGTCCTGCGGCCTCTGGGAGGCACAGACGACGATATGGCTGCGGTGCTTCCGGCGCTCGAGAACGTTACGCCGGCGCAGTTTCCACTTCCCGGACGAGAAGATCTCGGCGATGCGACCAGCGGTCGTTTGCTTCGGACCGCGCTCCAGGTGGGCTTTCGGTCCTCGGCCGGGCCCTTCCGATCGCTGGCAAAGCTGGCCGTGGAGCCTCGGGCGTATCAG
>JAJYFI010000061.1 GCA_021790955.1 bacterium
AGTCCAGGTATTTGCGGCCCTTAAGATCCGTAAAGCCGTTCGCGCTGTCCGACCACTCGATCGAGGCGTACTCGGTCGAGACCGACTTTCGGTATTCCAGGATGCCGGGGTTGACGTAGTTCGTGTAATGCGCCGTCGTGATGTCGCTGAGGTACTTCTTGTCGTCCTCGGCGAGCTCGCTCTTGGCGATGAGGTCGAGCGTGCGCTGCGTCTCCTTGAGAATGTCTTGAGCGGTGGCCTTCATCGTGAGTCTCCTTGTTTAGGTTTAGAGCTCCCTTCTCACGCCGCGTGCTCGAAAGGCTGCTCGATCCTTTCAACGAACGTAAAAGACTTCCTCGCCCTCAACGCGCCGAAAAACGCGTCGGACTGAAGGGTGCTTTCGGGAGCCCCCACCCCGGAAAGGACGGCGGTTTCGCCCTTGACGAGCATGGTCGCCGCGATCGCCCCCGTGAACCCGACCCCGATCGCGCCCGCGGAGAGGGATCGCAAGGGCCGCATTTCGCAGTCGAGCGCCAGGACCCGTCGCGCGGAGCCGCTGCGCCCGGAGATGCGGACGCGGAGTATTTCAAAATCCCTGGCCTTCGGGGCCTGGGGGCCGGCGCCCGCTCGCGCGGCCTTGAGGGCGAGCGCCGTCACGAAGCCCAAGGGCGAAACCGAGAAGCCGTTGAGCCGGACCGGCTCCTTGCGGGAAAGCCCCATGGCGGAGAGCACGGCGAGCTGGTTCTTGACGCTCTCCGGGTAGGCGATCTTGAAAAAGAGATTCTTGACGCCCTTGTTCCTGAGATAGCCGGGAAGGGTCGCGACCTCCGAGTGGATCACCGCGCCCAGCCGCACGCGGCCGATCGGGGTCTTGAAATCGAGAATCTCGGGGTCGCTGTGAGCCGCCAGCTCCCGCACGCGGCCGTTCTTAAAGACAGGGGCCGGAGCCTCGAATTCCTCCAGCATGGTCCGGATCGAGAAGGGAGGAAGAAAATTGTCGTTGGTGAACGAGGGGTCATGGCAGGCGTCGTAGATGCCGACCGTGTCGATCGCGTCAAAGCTCCCGGCCAGCCGCGCCGCCATCATGTTGGTGATGCCGGGGGTCGAGCCGGCCCCCAGGCAGGCGACAAGGCCCGCGCGCGCGAATTCCGGCTGGCGCTTGAGCTGCTTTAAGGTCGTATGATAAAGCCCCCCCAAATCCACATAATGCGCCTTGAGGGCAAGGCTCAGATCCATGGCCCTGAGGTTGTGCTCGTACCAGGCGCAATGGAGGACGGCGTCCGCGCCCTTGAGCTTCCTGGCGGCCGCGGCCGTCGCGGTCAGGTCGCAGGCGACCGGGACGATCTTGCGGCGGTTGGGAAGCCTTGGAAGTATCGACTTGACGCGGCCCGGATCAAGATCGGCCGCCCAGATGCGGGTGACATCCGGGTTGCTCGCCAAGTCGTGGAGCGCGGCCTCGGCCATAAGTCCGGATGCGCCGAGAACCGCGATTTTCATGGGCGCGTCGAGCTCAGGACGTCTTCCATGATGCCGAGCCCCTTTTCCAGCTCGCTCTTGCCGATGGTCAGCGGCATCAGGGTTCTTAAAACGTTGTCGTAAGCGCCGGCCTTCAGGACGATGAGGCCCTTTTCCTCGCAGCTCTTAACGATGGCCTTGACGGTCGCGACGGGAAGCGGCTTTCTTGTCTTCTTGTCGGCCACGAGCTCGACCGCCCGCATGGCGCCCAGGCCTCGGGAGTCCCCAACGATCGCGATTTCTCGCGCCCAGCGGTCGAATCGGGACTTGACGGCCTCGCCCACCTTCTCGGCCGCCTGCAGGATATTCTCTTCCTTGAAAATATCGAAGACGGCAAGGGCCGCGGCGCAGGAGACGGGGTTGCCGCCGTAAGTGCCGCCGACCGAGCCCGCCGGAGCGGCGTCCATGATCTCCGCGCGGCCGACGACCGCCGAGAGGGGCATGCCGGCGCCGAGGGATTTGGCCGTGACCAGAAGATCGGGGGCGACGCCTTCGTGCTCGATCGCGAACATCTTGGCCGTCCGGCCGAAGCCCGTCTGGACCTCGTCGGCGATGAAAAGGATGCCGTGGCTCTCGCAGACCTTCTTGAGCGCGCCCAGGAAGCCTTTGGGCGGAACCACGAAGCCTCCCTCGCCCTGGACCGGCTCGACAATGATCGCCGCGACGTCCTCGGGCGCGACTTCGTTGATGAAAAGCCGATCCAATTCCTCCAGCGCGTAGTCGGCGACGTCCTCCGGACGAACGCCGCGCGGCGGCCGGTACGGGTTGGGAAAGCGGGCGTGACAGATGTCCGACGCGTAGGGGCCGAAATGCTGCTTGAGAGGCTTGTATTTGCTGTTGAGGGTCAGGCAGAGGAGCGTGCGGCCGTGGAAGGCGTTGTCAAAGCTGACGACGGCGCGGCGTTTCGTGTAGGCACGAGCGAACTTGACGGCGTTCTCGATCGCCTCCGAGCCGCTGTTGAAGAGGAGGGCCTTCTTCTCGAAACCGCCGGGGACGGCCCCGGCGAGCTTGCGGCAGAGCTTGATGTGGGGCTCGTAGGCCGCGACGTGGAAGCTCGTATGGAGGAGCCTCTCGGCCTGCTCCTTGATCGCGGAGACGACCTTGGGGTGGCAGTGCCCGACGTTAATCGCCCCGATCCCTCCCGCGAAATCGATATATTCCTTGCCGTCGACGTCCCAAACAGTCGCGTTTTTAGCCTTGGCGATGATAACCGAGCTGTAGGCCGCGCTTCCGGCCGAGACGACAGCCTGGCGCTCGGCCCAAAGGGCCTTGGCTTTGGACGTATTCGACTCGAGGACTTTGGCGGGCATTGAATCGGCAGTATATCAAAAAATCTCCTCGGTGTCATACTTTGACTTTTTGGCTTATTTCGGGACCGTGATGGGTCGCCTGGCCGGTCATTCCCACGCTGTTCTTGAAAAGAATGCCTGTAAATAAAGTATTTTCTTAGGGTATCGCCATGCCTTGAGCGTTGCGCATCCACCAGCCGGGCTCTGGCACCATAATGACCATCTTCTTCGGCATCGCGCTTCTGACTTACATTATTTACTTGCCCTTGATCCAAAGCTTTTTCTTAACCAGCGGCGATTTAAGCACCCTTGTCGAATCCCTTCGCCTTCATCAAGCGGCGGCATTTCACGGTTGGCAGGACCTAAGCCCCCGATGCACTCCATGGGTTTACCGGCTTCTCTTTTACATGGGGCATTCGGCGTTCGGCGTCAACGGCCATGAATACGCGTTCTTTTGCGTCACCCTCCATCTCGCCAACGGCGGCCTCGTCTATGCGCTCGGCAGGCGTTTTTCCGATGACCGCCGCGCCGCGATTCTCGGCGCGGCCTTTTTTGCCCTGCAGCCGGCCCAGGCCTTGA
The DNA here is from genome assembly GCA_021790955.1 of bacterium. Classification (GTDB taxonomy): domain Bacteria; phylum Elusimicrobiota; class Elusimicrobia; order UBA1565; family UBA9628; genus JAJZAK01. The sequence continues at coordinate 3,363 of JAJYFI010000061.1, forward strand.
TTACGAATCTGCTTTATATGACCCTCCAGCACGCGACGGGCGCGTTCTTCCTGATGCTCTGCCTGCTGTCGCTCCTTCGCTTCTGGGAAAGCGGTCGATGGTCCTATGGAGCTGTCGGATTTTTGTCCTTCTTGCTGGGCATCTTGAACCAGGAAATGGTTTTGGCCGTCCTGGTTCTGACGCCGCTCTGGATTTCTCAGCGCCTGCCTCGGGATCCGGAGGCGAGGGGACGCGTACTGACGGTCGCGACTGCGATCGCAATCGTCAGCGCGGCGTATACGGCCATGACCGTGGCGATTTACTTTAAAGGATCGATCCGGGAATATTCGCCCGAAGGATATGGGTGGGGGCTTCACATGATCTCCAATCTGGCTCGCTATGGAGCGGCCATGATCGGAGCTGGTGGCGACCACGACGTGATGCCCCTCTTGGATAGACTCGGATTCTCTTTCTCCCCCGGTCAAATTAAGATAGCCAGCGATAATGCGATGCCTCCTTGGTGGATATTGTGCATCCTTGTGTTAGCGCTGATGTCGGCGGGGACGAGGACGATGCCGCGCGCATCAATCCGGCTTGGGTTGGCCTCGATCCTGGCACCCCTCGCCGTCGTCCTTCCTTTTGCCGGCGTTCTTGACATGCGCTACGCCTGCCTGGCGTCCATTTTTCTCTGCATTCTGCTCGGTGCCGCCGCAGCGCCCCTCTGGCGACGCCCTTGGGGCAGGGCCCTCTGCGCGGCGCTCATGACGTGCTGGGCCTATCAGACCTACGATATCTGCCGCTGGCACCGGCAACACCGTGCCATGGCCGGACAAGCCTGTTCAGTGATCGAGGAACAACTTTGCGCATCACGGCGTCCGTATCTGACGGATTCCGTCCGGCAAGCCTATTCGTTGTTGGCCGCGCGAGGGTTCGACAAGCGGCAGTTGGCATTGCTTCTCGGAGACCGATGCGGCGAGAGGCTCAGGAAAGCCTTCGGAACCGGCGCGAGGGTCGGCGGGAACGGCCCCAGCGCAGATCCTGGAAGGTCTTCGGCTTGGGCGGGGTCAACAGCGGAGGGACGGTATAATTGAAATTCGGCAGCATCGCGCGGGGAAACGTCGTCCCCACAAAGCGCTCGATCGCGGACAAAAAGGGCTGCTCGTCCGGCGCCATCAAGCTGATCGCGTCTCCCGCCCCATAGGCCCGGGCCGTGCGCCCGACGCGATGGACATAGTCCTCAGGGTGGCGCGGCAGGTCGTAGTTGACGACATGGCTCACCTCGCGCACGTCGATGCCGCGCGCGGCGATGTCGGTCGCGACCAGGATCTGGACGCGGCCGCGCCTGAAATCCTCCATGGCGGAGGTGCGCTGGCCCTGGGTGCGGTTGGCGTGAAGGACTCCGATCGAGAACCCTCGTTCCTTGAGCCTTCGGGCGAGCCGGTCGGCCCCGTGCTTGGTGCGGCAAAACACGACCCCCGAGCGGATCTGGGTCGCCTCGAGAAGGGCGACGAGAAGGTCGGATTTCTGGCGCGGGTCGACCGGATAGACGACTTGGCTGATCCCCTCGGCGACCGTGCTCGGCTTCGATATCTCGACGCGGACGGGGTTTTTGAGAGTGAACGAGGCCACCCGCTCGATTTCCGGCCCCAGGGTCGCCGAGAAAAGCATGGTCTGGCGCTCCCGGGAAAGCTTCCCCAGGATCTCCCGGATCGCGGGCAGAAATCCCATGTCGAGCATCCGGTCCGCCTCGTCGAGCACCAACTGCTCGATCCCGCCGAGCCGCACGGCTCCTTCGCGCAGGTGGTCCAAAAGCCGTCCCGGAGTCGCGACGAGGATGGGCGCCCCTTGGGCGAGGGCCTGCCTCTGGCCGTGGTAGCCCACGCCTCCGATGATCACGGCGGCGCTGAAGGAAGTGAAGCGGCCGCAGTCGCGGAAGGTGGTCTCGACTTGGGCCGCAAGCTCTCGCGTCGGGACGATGACGAGGGCCCGCGTCCCCCGGCCCGAATGCGTCAGGAGGCGATGGAGGATGGGAAGCGCGAAGGCGGCGGTCTTTCCGCTTCCGGTCTGCGCGCAACCCAGGACGTCCGATCCCGAAAGAGCCGCCGGAATGGCTCGCTCCTGGATGGGCGTCGGAGCGTCGAACCCCATCGCCCGCACCGCGCGAATCAGTTCCGGATGAAGTCCCAGCTTGGAAAAAGGCATTATTTCAATCCTCCCCGCGCGGCCGATTCGAGCGCCGCGGCGATCTCAGGGGCCCGGACGCTCTTGGCGAGATCAAGCGCCGTCTTCCCCTCCCTGTCCCGGAACGTCGCGTCCGCTCCGGCTTTGAGAAGCTCCAAGACGGCATCCCGGTGGCCATCCCAGACGGCCATCATGAGAGCCGTGAAGCCCCTCCCGCCGCTCTCCCAGGCGTTGATCTCCGATCCCGCCTTCAAAAGAGTCCGGATCACGTCAAGCCGCCCCTGCCCGGCCGCGTACATGAGGGCCGTGGCGCCTTTGCGATCGCGCGCCTTCACGTCCGCGCCGGCTTTAAGAAGCGTTCCGGCGACGTCGTCCCGGCCTTTCGCGGCCGCGATCATCAGCGCCGAGGCCCCGTTGACGAGCCTGGCGTTGGGATCGGCATGCATCTCAAGAAGGAATCGCACGGCATCGACGCGGCCCTGCCCGGCGGCAAAGCCCAGGGCCGTGTCGCCCTCCCGGGTCCGCGCCTTCACGTCCGCGCCCGCCTTCACGAGAAGCTTCATGACGTCGACGTGCCCTTCCGCGGCGGCGCTCATGAGCGCGCTGCGGCCGTAGCGGTCCGGGGCCTTGAGATCGGCTCCTGCTTTCAGAAGGGCCCTGACGACGTTGACGTCGCCGCGCTGCGCGGCGAGCCAGAGAGGCGTCCTTGCGTCTTTTTCCCCGGTATTGAGGTCCGCCTCCGCCTTGGCGAGCACCTCCAGGGACGCGACGGAACCCCGGCCGGCGGCGAAGGCCAGCGCGGTGGCGGCGCTGACGCTTCTCTCCTCGAGTTCGGCTCCATGCTTGATGAGATCCGCCGCGATCTCCGGGTGGTCGTTATAGGCGGCGCGCATCAGCGCCGTCAGGCCGGAAGGGCCCCGGGCGTCGGGGTCGGCCCCGCTTTCAAGGAGGAGCTCGACGATCTCATCCTCGCCGTTCTGGGCGGCCCACATGAGGGGCGTCATCCCCGCCTTGTCCCTCGCATTGACCGTCGCCGAGTGGAGCTCCCCGCCTTCTTTCAAAATCCTTTTCACCGCGACAAGGTCGCCCGACTTGGCCGCCGAGATGATGTCGTCAGGAGAAGCCGCGGCGGCAACGGCGGCAAAAGCGCCGCCTGAAGAGAAAGCGGCAAGCGCCGCGGCGGCGGTCATGGCGGCAACGGCGGCCTTGATGATCTTGAGGGCGGCGTCGATCTGAGGCTTCGTGATGAGAAGAGGCGGCGCCAAGCGCAGGGTTTTCTCGTGCGTATCCTTGGCGAGGAGCCCCCGCCTCATCAGGGCCTCGCAGAGGGGCCTCACGGGGCCGCCGAACTCCACGCCGATCAAAAGCCCGCGCCCCCGAATCTCGCGAAGAGCCGGATGCCGGAGCTCCCGGAGCCCCTTCATGAAGTGCCTCCCCATCCGTTCCGCTTTCTCGGCAAGCCTTTCCTTTTCAAGGACGTCCAGCGAGGCCTGGGCGATCGCGCAGGCGAGGGGATTGCCGCCGAACGTGCTGCCATGGGTTCCGGGCGTGAAAAGCCCAAGGACATCCTCGCGCGACAAGACCGCCGAAACCGGATAGAAGCCTCCGGAGAGGGCCTTGCCCAAAATGAGGAGGTCGGGAGAGACGCCCTCGTGCTCGACCGCGAACATCCGGCCCGTGCGGCCGAGCCCCGTCTGGATCTCGTCCGCGGCCCAAAGCACGTTTTTCTCGGAGCAGATCGCCCGCACGGCCTTGAGATAGCCCGCGGGCGGGACGTTCACCCCCGCCTCTCCCTGGATGGGCTCGACCAGGAAGCCGCAGGTGTGGGGCCCGATCGCCGTCCGGAGCGCCTCCGCGTCCCCATAAGGGATGATCTTGAAGCCGGGCGTCGCGGGGCCGAAGCCCTCCGTCGATAGGGGATCGCAGGAGAAGCCCACGATCGTCGTCGTGCGGCCATGGAAGTTATTCTCGCAGACGATGATCTCGGCTTGGCCGCGGGGGATGCCCTTGCGGCGGTAGCCCCAGAGCCGCATCGCCTTGATCGCCGTCTCGACCGCCTCGGCGCCCGAGTTCATGAGGATCGCCCGGTCCATGCCCGCGAGCTTGCAGAGACGCTGCAAAAGCGGCCCCATAAGATCGTTATGGAAGGCGCGGGAAGTCAGGGTCAGCCGCCCGATTTGTCTCTTGGCCGCCGCCGCGATCTTCGGATGAACGTGGCCTTGGTTGAGGGCCGAGTAGGCGGAGAGCATGTCGAAGTAACGATTCCCCTCGACATCCCAGACGAAGACCCCCCGCCCTCGCGTCAGGACGACCGGGAGCGGGTGGTAGTTATGCGCCCCGAAATCCTCGGCGAGCTTGATGAGCTTCGCCGATTGCTTAGAGCTTCTTGAGCGAGTCCTCAAGCGCCTCAATCAGGACGT
>JAJYFI010000062.1:0-394 GCA_021790955.1 bacterium
ATCTGTAACGAGCCCTTCGTCTTGACAAACTTTGGGCGCGGGGGTAAACATAGCCGTCAGGTCCGCTCATGAACGCCATTCGCCCACGCCCCTCTTTCGGCCTCCGCATGACGCTGGGGCTTCTGGCTGCGCTAAGCCTCGCGATGCCTCGCGGATTCGCCGGCGACTTGGAGGATTTGAGCTCCTCGGCCCGCAGTCTTGGCGACGAAATCGGCGCGTCGAAGTTGGCGCTCCAACTGTCGCACGCGACGCCCGCCGAGCGCATCGATCTGAGCGGCCAGTTCCCCACCCCTGCCGACCGCTCCCAAGGCCCCGTCGGCTCTTGCCATGCCTTCGTCGCGACCGCGCTCCTGGAAGCGGCGATCTACCGGAATACCGGCAGGCATGTCAAGCT
>JAJYFI010000062.1:404-7930 GCA_021790955.1 bacterium
AACCCCGGTCTATTCGGCGAGCTTCTGAAGGGAAAATACTCCCTTAAGGAAGCAGTATTCCCCGAGAATGACGTCCGCTTCGCGGTCCGAAACGGCATCGCCACAGACGACTTCTACAACGATCTGCTCCGTCGCTACCTCCCATGGAGGTGCAGCGTCAATGGGCAGCTTCAAGACCTTAAAAAGGCGGAGGCCCTTTACCGGGCTAAGCGCGCGGCGGACCCGAGTCTTCCGGATCCGGTCAAGGTCTGCTACGATCAAGCGACCTCCTCCGACGCCAAGAGGCTGAAGGAAGGGCTCTTCGCTGCGGACCATTTGGAAGGGCTCGAGGCCCAGCGAGCGCAGGTGCGCGAGCTCCTGCGGGGCTTCAGCGTAAGCGGACCCAAGTACTTTTCAAACAGCCTTCATGTTTGCCGCGACAAAACAGGGAGGCTTCAACGCGAACAAGCGATTCTCGCCGAACTCAGGCGCGGACGTCCGGTCTACGCTTATGTGCGGCAAAATCAAAGCGGCAATGGCACCGGGATGTGGGGCCCTTCCAAGTCCGGCGTCCATCGAGGCTTCCATGCCATCATCATTACCGGCTATCAAGACGGCCCGGACGGCCCCTCGTTTCTCATACGGAATTCGTGGGGCGGGCAAAATCCTTCCATCCCCGAATCCGCCCTCTGCCAGGTTGCCGGGATTATGACGGTGCTCACGCCCTCGGAAACGGCGCGCCATTGAGTCGCGCCCCCGGGATAGAGCGCCGGCGGTAGCCGATACGTGCGTCGTTCAATGGCAGAATAGAAGCTTCCCAAGCTACAGAACGGCCGTCAGGCGTGCGCGTCGAGAGGGTTGGGAAATTCTCGTCTTGCTGCGGAAGTTGGGTCAACCGCGGCTTTGGACGAGCCAGACGGCCGCCACGATGAGCAGAGCGGCGGCGGCCTGCGCGGGCCCGACGGGCCTCGTCCGCAAACCCAGCAGGCCGAAGTGGTCCAGCGCGAGCGCCCCGGCGAGCTGCCCCGCGACGATGGAGACCATGAGCGTCGTCATCCCGATGCGCGGGGCGCAATAGAGCGCCACGGTCACGAAATAGGCCCCGATGAAGCCGCCGACAAGCTGCCAGAGGGGGACGTTGACGACGGCGCCGAGGCTGCCCGAACCCGCCGCGAACGTCGCCGCGGCCAGGACGGCGGCGCCGATGACGAAGGAGACGAGCGCCGACTCAAGGACGCCGACGGAGCGTCCCAGGGCGGCGTTGATCGGGGGCTGGAGAGCGAAGCAGACGCCGCCCGAAACGGCAAGGCCGAGCAGCGTCCACTTGCTCACCGGCTCAAGCGGCGGCTACTGAGCCTGCGGCTCGGCCTGGGCGACCTGCCCCTGTCGCTCTTGGCTCAGGCTCGTGAGAGCCTTGGCGACGAAGTCCTTCACCTGGTTGATCGGGATCGAGAGGCCCACGCCATTGTACATCCCGTCCTGGGTAAGAATCTCGTCGTTGACGCCGATCACTTCGCCGTGGGAGTCGAAGAGCGGGCCGCCGGAGTTGCCGGGGTTGATGACCGTGGTCGATTGGATGTAGCTGACGGCGCTGCCCAGGCCGCTCCCGCCTCCCTGGCCCGTGAGGACCCGGTCGACGCCGTTGACGGTCCCCATGGTGAAAGTCGATTGGAGGCCGCGGTCCAGCGGCGTCCCCAAGGCGAAAACCATGCTTCCCACCGCGAGTTTGCTTGAGTCGCCGAGCGGCGCCGTCGGCCAGACTCCTTTCTCGCCGATCGCGAGGAGGACGAGGTCGAGTTCCTTGCTTGCGGCCAGGGGAACCAAGGGAACCATGGTCTTTCCGTCCCCCAGCTGTCCGACGAGCGCCGTATGCTTGCTTGGGACGGCCATCGCGACATGGAAGTTCGTGATGACGAGCCCCTTGGGGCTGATGATGAAGCCGGAGCCGTGTCCCTTGAAGGCCATGGGGCCGGACTTCGCCGGGTCCGGCAGCTTGCCGCGCATCTCGGGATCTTGCTCCGCGGCCGGCTTGTACTGGTCCAGCGTCGTTTGATCTCCGTTCAAAATGAAGATCGTCATCACCGACGGCGCCGCCCTTTTGTAAAGCGCGCCCATCTCGGCGTTGAGCTTGTCGAGGCTCGAGCTGTCTTGCGGCGCGGCCACCTTCTGCAAAAGGCCGCGCAGCGGAGAAATCCCGGCGGGTATGCCCGTGGCGAACTCACCCTTGCCGGATAGGTCTTGAGCCGCAAGAGAAAGGGAGGGATGAATAAGCGAAAGCGTCATCCCCAGCGTTGTAGCCGCGACGATGAAAGGCGCCGACATTCCGCGATTTTTCATGGATGCTCTCCTTGGTTCCCCGGATTCCATATCTGCCACGGGCTCAATTATAAGGGGGAGAACGTGGTTTGTCGAGGGGTCAAAGGGCCCGAATTTTCAGGGCCAAAAGTCCCAGGATACAGGGGCGCCTCAATTTGATATTTTGGCTGCATGAAAATTCAGAGAGGGCTCCTGCTTTCGGCTGTCTTATCGGCGACGGCGGCGGTGTTTGCCGCCGGAACGCCTGTCCCCGCCGCGTCGACGCCGTCGTCGCATGCGCCGCGCCGCGTGATCCTCGTCTCCATCGACGGCTTGAAGCCCGAGTATTACTTGCATGCCGACAAGTACGGCCTTAAAATCCCTTTTCTGCGCCGCATCCTGAGCGACGGCGCCTGGAGCCGCGGGATGCGCGGGGTGTTCCCGACGGTCACCTACCCCACGCACGCCTCGATGGTGACGGGCGTCAATCCCAGCGTCCACGGGATCGTGACGAACGCGGCGTGGGACCCGCTCGATCGCAACATGGGCGGCTGGCGCTGGTATGCGGAGGACATCCGGCGGCCGACGCTCTGGAAGCTGGCCGCGAGAAAGGGTTTGCAAGTGGGCATCGTCGCTTGGCCGGTCACGGTGGGGGCCGAAGCGGCGGCGCGGATCCCGGAGATTTGGCGCGCGGGGACGCCTGACGACGTGAAGCTGATGCGGGCGCTTTCGACGCGCGGGTTGCTCGATAAGATCGCCGCGCGGTTCCCCGATTTTTATAAAGGCCTGACCCCGCCGACCAATCACAGCTACGCGCTCGGCGACGCGGCCGTCTACATCCTAGAGACGCTCAAGCCGCGCTTGCTGCTCCTCCATCTTGAGGATGTGGATCACGAAGAGCATGAGGCGGGCCCCTTCACGCCGCCTGTCTTTAAAGCGGTCGAAGACGCCGATGCTCAGCTGCGGCGCCTGGTCGATGCGGCCGAGAAGGCCGGCACGTGGGGGGAAACGGCGATGCTCGTCGTCTCCGATCATGGCTTCGCTAGGACATCGTGGACGGTGCGGCCGGGAGTCTTGTTGGCCAAGGCGGGGCTCGTTGATTTCGTTTCGGGGAGCAACGGCGGGGCGGGATTGATCACCGCGCTGAAGAATCGTTCGAAAATCAGCGATTGGCAGGCCGTCATTCTGGCGGCGGGCGGCATGGGCTACATCTATATAAAGGAAGGAGCCGGGATTGAAGTTAAAAACAAGGTTTTATCGCTGTTGAATCCCCTCGTCGGAGCGAAGGATAGCGGGATCAAGCGGATTTACACGGCGCCCGAGATCAAGTCGATGGGAGGAGACCCCAAGGCCTTCTTGGCGCTGGAGGCCGCGCAAGGATATATGATCAGCGGGGGGTACCGAGGGCGCTATCGCCTTCCCGCGCGGTTGAAGGGCATGCACGGCTATTCTCCGGCAGACCCAAGGATGCTCGCTTCGTTTTTAGCTTACGGGCCGATGATCGGCAAGGGGGAGGTCAAGAGTCCGCGCGTCATCGATATCGCCCCGACGATCGCCGCCTGGCTGGGCCTGGGTTTAAAGGGCGCCGACGGAGCGCCTTTGCCCATTCCCGTTCGCCGATGAATTAGGCGGTCGCCGGGCTGTCCTCGGGAGGGAGGGGTTTCCTGCCGGCGAAGTCTTCGTCGAGGCCGTGGTAGTGGGTGATGCGGCGTTCGCCCGCCTTCCAGCAGAGGTAGACGTCCCGGCTTCCCAGCCGCGCGGGGAAATCGACGAGCGCGGGCTCGAGGCCCTTGGGAACGGCTCCCATCTCGACAATCTTGGCAAGCCATTCGTCGATGCCCGAGACCAGGAATTGAAGTTGGGCGCGCTCGAGGGCGATTTCCGCCGCCGCGGGACGAGATGATGCCTCGAGCTCCGCGATGCGCCGGGATTTTTCCTTGACGCTTTCGTAGGCCGGGTAGATGTTGCCCAGGACCCGTTCGAGCTCGGGCAAAAGCGATTCAGCTTCCCTGACGGTGAAATATCTCATGTCGCCCCGCTCCGAAGGGATCGGCAAGTCTCGCCCGACGGCGGCCGCTTATCCCGGGCCGACTTCGACTTTTTCCGGCTCGGACAGGGCCGCCGCGCGGAGATATTCCCAGTTGAGTCGCGCGATGTGGGAGACGCTGATCTTCTTGGGGCAGGCGGCCTCGCACTCGTATTCGTTGGAGCAGTTGCCGAAGCCCTCCAGGTCCAGGCGCTCCCTCATCGCGAGCGCCCGTCGCTCGCGCTCGGGATTTCCCTGGGCAAGGAGCGCCAGCTGCGTCACTTTGGCTCCCGCGAAAAGCATGGCGGCCGCGTTGGGGCAGGCCGCGACGCAGGCCCCGCAGCCGATACAGGCGGCCGCGTCCATCGCCTTCGCCGCCCGGTCCTTGCCGACAAGGATGCTGTTGGCATCCTGGGCGTTGCCCGTGTTGACGGAGACAAAGCCGCCGGCCGCGATCACCCGGTCGAGCGAGGAGCGGTCCACCACGAGGTCCTTGACGACCGGGAAAGCCTTCGCCCGGAAAGGCTCGATCACGATCGTCGCCCCGTCCGCGAAGAGGCGCATGCGCACCTCGCAGGTCGTGGTTCCCTTTTGGGGGCCGTGGGGGTAGCCGTTGACGAAAAGGCCGCAGGCGCCGCAGATGCCCTCGCGACAGTCGGACTCGAAGGCGACGGGCTCCTCGCCTTTTTGCAGGAGCCGCTCGTTGAGGAGGTCGAGGGTGTCCAGGATCGACATCTCGGGCGCCACGCCGCCGACTTCGTAATCGACAAAGCGGCCTTTGTCCAGGCTGTTTTTTTGCCGCCAGACGCGGAGCGTGTAGTTCATTTGTAGCTCCTTTGGGCGAGGTGGACGGCCGAAAACTCGAGCGGCTCTTTGTTGAGAACGACGGGGGCGCCTTCCCCCTTGTATTCCCAGGCCGCGACATGGGCGAAATTGGCGTCGTCGCGGCGAGCCTCGCCTTCCGGAGTCTGATATTCCTCGCGGAAATGCCCCCCGCAGGATTCCCGGCGTTCGAGAGCGTCGGTGATCATCAAGGAGGCGAATTCGAGGTAGTCGGCGACGCGCCCGGCGCGCTCAAGCGCCTGGTTGACGTCCTCGCCGGGCCCCACGATGGCGACGTCCTGCCAGAACTCCTCTCGGAGCCCGCGGATCTTCTCGCGGGCTCCGAGAAGGCCCGTCTCGTTGCGGGACATGCCGCAGTTCTCCCAGAGAAGGCGGCCGAGACGGCGGTGAAAATCGTGGGGCGAACGGCGCCCTTTGACGCCCAGGAGCTTCGCGACGCCGTCCCGGGCGTTCTCTTCGGCGAGGCGGAAGGAGACCGAGTCGGCGGTGTTGACCTTGGGGAGCTCCGTCCCCGAAAGATAGCCGCCGATCGTGTAAGGGATGATGAAGTAGCCGTCCGCCAAGCCCTGCATGAGGGCGGAGGCGCCCAGGCGGTTGGCGCCGTGGTCCGAGAAGTTGGCCTCTCCGAGGCAGAAGAGCCCGGGGATCGTCGTCATGAGATCGTAGTCGACCCAGAGACCGCCCATCGTGTAGTGGACGGCGGGATAGATGCGCATGGGGGTCTGAAGAGGGGATTCGCCCGTGATGTTTTCGTACATCTCGAAGATGTTCCCGTATTTCTCGACCAGGGCATGGGGGCCGTCGCGGCGGGCCGCATCCGAGAAGTCGAGATAGACCGAATGGCCTGTGGGCCCAACGCCGAAGCCCTGGTCGCAGGCGGCCTTCGCCGCGCGCGAGGCGACGTCCCGCGGGACGAGATTGCCGTAGGTGGGGTAGCGGCGCTCGAGATAATAGTCGCGCTCCGACTCAGGGATGTCCAGGGGAATCCGCTTGTCCCCCGGCTTCTTGGGGACCCAGACCCGGCCGTCGTTGCGAAGGCTCTCGCTCATGAGGGTCAGCTTCGCCTGGTGCTCGCCTGAGACGGGAATGCAGGTCGGGTGAATCTGGGTGTAGCAGGGATTCGCAAAGAGGGCGCCGCGCTTGTAGGCGCGGAAGGTGGCGGTGACGTTTCCCGCGACGCCATTCGTCGAAAGGTAAAAGACGTTGCCGTAGCCGCCCGTCGCGAGGAGGACCGCGTGGGCGGCGTGCGACTCGATCTTGCCCGTGACGAGGTCGCGCGCCACGATCCCCCGGGCTTTGCCGCCCTCGACGACGAGATCAAGCATTTCCCGCCGCGGGTACAGGGCCGCGCGGCCGAGACCCACCTGGCGCATCAGCGCCTGATAGGCGCCCAGCAGAAGCTGCTGGCCGGTCTGTCCGCGGGCGTAGAATGTCCTCGAGACGAGCACGCCCCCGAAGGAGCGATTGGCGAGCGTTCCGCCGTATTCTCTCGCGAAGGGGACGCCCTGGGCGGCGCACTGGTCGATGATAAGACGAGAGAGCTGGGCCAGACGGTACACGTTGGCCTCTCGGGAGCGGAAGTCGCCCCCCTTGATCGTGTCGTAGAAGAGCCGGTAGACGCTGTCGCCGTCGTTGGGGTAGTTTTTGGCCGCGTTGATGCCGCCTTGGGCCGCGATCGAGTGAGCCCGGCGGGGGCTGTCCTGGATGCAGAAGACCTTGACGTTGTAGCCCAGCTCCGCCAAGGACGCCGCGGCCGAGGCTCCCGCAAGCCCCGTCCCCACGACGATGATGTCGAACTTGCGCTTGTTGTTGGGGCCGACGAGCTTGAGTTCCGCCTTGCGGGCGTCCCACTTGCCCTCAAGGGGACCCCCGGGAATCTTGGCGTCGAGTCTCATTTGAAGTGGGCCCAGATCGGTATGATCGCGAAGCCGCCGGCGACCATAATGGCGAAAGCGGCTCCAAGGGCGTCGATCGCGGGCCGCACGCGCGGGTGCCGGAGGCCCAGGCTCTGGAAGGCGGCCCGGAAGCCGTGGCCGAGGTGGAGTCCCAGGGCTCCCATCGCGACGACATAGAAGCCGGCGTAGGTCGCGCTCTTGAACGATCCCATGACGAGCCGGAAGAGGCCGTGAGGCGCGGAGCCGAAGCGGAAATCCTTGAGATGGATGACGAGAAAGGCGAGGATGAGCAGCCCCGTGTAGAACGCGGTCTTCGAGCCGTACCACCGATCCCGCTTCCACCTTTTGACCTGGTAGTTCTCGGGGCGGGCCTTGGCGTTCTCCGCCTTCGTCCAGAGAGCGAGAAGGATGTGGCCGATGAAGATCGCGGCCAAGACGATTTCGGCCAGGGGGATTAACGGGTTCTTGTCACGGGAAGCGACGTATCC
>JAJYFI010000063.1 GCA_021790955.1 bacterium
CTCCTTTCTTATTTATCCTAGTTTTCGGTCAGCATCACATGTACGCGCCGCCATTGACGTTCAGGACATGTCCGGTGATATATCCGCACTCCTCAGAGGCCAGGAAAAGAACAGCGTTGGCGATATCGGACGGCTCCCCCATGCGCTTGAGCACGATCCTCTCGAGGATCTTCTGCTTCTCGGGCTCGGGAATGGCGTCCGTCATGCGGGTGCGAATAAAGCCGGGAGCCACGGCATTGACGAGGATGTCCCTGGAGCCCAGTTCGTGGGCGAGGGACTTCGTGAACGAGATGACGCCCCCCTTGGAGGCGGCGTAATTGGCTTGGCCGGCGTTTCCTTCCTCGCCCACGACGGAGGCGATGCTGATGATGCGGCCGCCCCGCGACTTGAGCATGGGCCGCACGACGGCTTTCGAAAAGTTGAAAGCGCCCTTCAAATTGACCGTCAGCACGAGATCCCAGTCGGCCTCGCTCATGCGCATGAGAAGGTTGTCCCGGGTGATGCCGGCGTTGTTGACCAGGATGTCGATTTTCCCGAAGCGCTCGACGGCCGCCTTGACCACCGCTTCGCAGTCCGAGAACCGGCCCACGTCGGCGCGAAGGCCCAGCGTCTGGGCCCCCGGACGCGCGAGAGCGGCCTTTTGCGCCGAGGACTCCACTTGGGCCTGATCCAGGTCCACCAGGACGGCCGAGGCGCCTTCCCGGACGAAAAGCTCGGCCGTCGCATAGCCGATTCCTTGCGCGGAGCCGGTGATGATCGCGACCTTGCCGTTGAGGCGCATCGCGCTCGGCCTGGCGGAGGCCGCCGCGGCCCCTGGCGTCGTTTCCATGGGCGTCATCCTACTATTTTCCACGCCTAGGAGGCTTCCTCGCCGGAGGCCTCGGGCCCGGCGCCGCCCCCCTCCTCGCCCTTTTTCTTCGCGGGCTTGGGAGCGACCACGACGCGATCGCCGTAGAAGCCGCAGTGGGGGCAGACCCGGTGAGAGGGCCTCATCTTGCCGCAGGAAGAGTTGGAGCAGGGGACGAAGGACGGAAGGTCCAACGTCCAGTTCTGGGCCCTGCGGCTGTCGCGCCTGGATCGGGTGTGCTTGCGTTTTGGATTCGGCATGGCTCATCTCCCTCCTTCGATATCAAAAACCGGACGTCTCAGCGACGAAATACGGGGACTTGTCCTTCAGGTCGAAGTAGATGCGCACGACGACCTCCGCCATCAGCCCCAACAGGATCAGCATGAAACCTATGAGAGCAAAAAAAATCGAAACTTGGAAGAGGGGCTGGTCCTTGACGTAGACGCCGAGGGAAAATTTCTTATAGAGCGTGAATCCCGCCATGGCCGCTCCCGCGGCCCCCATGAGGGCGCCCCACCCGCCGAAAAAGTAGATGGGTTTGCCGAGATAGGCGTCCATGAACTTGACCGTGAGCAGATCGAGCGACACTTTGAAGGTCCGGGAGAGCCCGTACTTGGATTTCCCCTTGACCCGCGGCCGATGGCGGACGGGCTCCTCCGCGATCCGAGCGCCCAAAAAAGCCGAGAGGGCGGGGATAAAGCGGTGCATCTCGCCGTAGAGCCGCAAGGGCTTGATGAACTCCGCTCGGTAGACCTTGAGCGTGCAGCCGTAGTCGTGAAGAGGGACCCCGGTCACGCGCGAGATGAGCGCGTTGGCGACCTGGGAGGGAAGGCGGCGGGAGAGCCATGGGTCTTGGCGCTCCCGCCGCCATCCGCTCACGACGTCATAGCCCTGGCCCATTTTTCCCAACAAAGCCCCGATGTCGCGCGGGTCGTTCTGGGCGTCCGCGTCAAGGCAGGCGATCAAGCGGCCCCGAGCCATGGCGATGCCGGCCGAGAGGGCCGCGGTCTGGCCGGCGTTGCGGCCCAACCGCACGGCCTTGAAGCCACGGTAGCGCTTCACGAAGCCCTCGATCTCCTCGAAAGAGCCGTCGCGCGAGCCGTCGTCGACCAGGATCGCCTCATAGCTCTTCCCGAGGCCCCGGAGGGCCTGGTCGAGCTCCGCGCCGAATTCGGGAAGGGTCTCCTTTTCGTTGTAGACGGGGACGACGACGCTCAACTCGACGTCGTGGGCGAAAATCCCCGCTGCCATTCGGCGTTAGGAGCCGCGGGCGCCGGCCGTCGCGGGAGACTTCCTCGCGGCGCCCTTGCGGCCGCGCTTTCCCATCGCCTCGATGATCGCCCGCCCGAACTCCGAGGTCTTAAGCTTCTTGGCGCCCGTCATCTGGCGCTCGAGGTCGTAGGTCACGGTCTTGTGCCGGAAGGCGTCCTCCAGGCCGCCGACCACGAGGGCGGAGGCTTCGGTCCAGCCCAGAAGATCGAGCAGCATCGTCCCCGAGAGGATGAGCGAACCCGGGTTGACGACGTCCTTGCCGGCGTATTTGGGGGCGGTGCCGTGGGTCGCCTCGAAAACCGCGTAGCCCTCGCCGATATTGGCTCCCGGGGCGATCCCCAGGCCGCCCACCTGGGCCGCCGCCGCGTCCGAAAGATAGTCGCCGTTCAGGTTCGGCGTGGCGATCACCGAATACTCGCCGGGCCTCAAGAGGAGCTGCTGGAAGGTCTGGTCGGCGATGCGGTCCTTGACAACGACCTTGCCCGCCGGAATCTTGCCGTCCCGCAGCTCCGACTCCTTGACGGTCACGGCGCCGAACTCCTGGGCCGCGAGCTCGTAGCCCCAGTCGCGGAACGCCCCCTCGGTGAATTTCTGGATGTTCCCCTTATGAACGAGGGTCACGGAAGGCTTGCGGTGCTCGAGGGCGTAGCGGATCGCCATGCGGATGAGCCTCTTCGATCCCGTCTCCGAGATGGGCTTGATGCCGATGCCGGAGTCCGACCGGAAGGACTTTCCCATCTCCATGGTCAGGAAGTCGTAGACCTTCTTCTGCTCGGGGCTTCCCTGCTCGAACTCGATGCCGGCGTAGACGTCCTCGGTGTTCTCGCGGAAGATGACGATATCGAGCTTTTCGGGGTTTTTGACCGGGGCCGGCACTTCCGCGAAGTGCCGGACGGGGCGCACGCAGGCGTAGAGATCGAGCTTCTGGCGCAGCGCGACGTTCACCGAGCGAAAGCGGGCCGCCACCCACTCGGAGCCGCATTCGTCGCAGGTCCCGTTCTGTTTCTGCTCGTGGGCGCAGCCAAGACAAACGTACGGCGCGCGGCCGGAGGGGGTCGTGAGAGGCCCCTTGATCGCGACGCGAAAATCGCGGATCGCCTGGATCGTTTCCTCCGGCAACGGGGACTCCTTGCCGTAGGTCTTGAGGGCGGAAAGGCCGGCGTAGATCTCCATCCACGCGATCTTTCTTTTCCCGCCGTAGGCGTGGAGGACGGCGGCGTCCAGGACCTCGCGGGTCGCGCGCCAGATGTCGGGACCCGTGCCGTCCCCCGGGATGAAGGGGATGATCGGGTCGTCGGGAATCGAATATTTGCCGTCCGAGAATTCGATGCGGTTTCCGGCGGGGACTTGGATCTTCTGATAGCCGTAGGACTTCATGGGTTCCTCCTTCGATAAATTGAGGCAAGGGACATCTTCGCTCACTATACAAAACCGCGCGCTTGCGCTTCTATCGCTTCGCCGCCCGAAAAAAATCCCAGGGAACTTTTTCTTCCCGAAACCGTCTTATAAGTAGGACTTGCGGGGTAGTTCAAACGGTAGAACGGTCGACCTTCAATCGGACGATGCGGGTTCAAGTCCCGCCCCCGCAAATATCCTAGGGGACGGCGGTTGCCGATCGGGTCGCGGCTGCCGTTCCCGCCGATTTCTATTGACGACGAGGACTTTCTCTGTTAAATTGAAGGCTGAAGGTCGGCCAAGAACTACCCAGGGCCCCGGAAATCCGGGGCCTTCCCTTTTCTATCGACGCCGGGCGAGAAGGCGGGCATAAAGCTCCTCTTGGGAGCGCACCATGCCGTCGATGTCGAATTCGGGGTCGATCGAACCGGCGGCCGCGGCGGCCATCTTGGCGCGCAAGGCGTCGTCCATGAGGAGCTTTAAAACGCGCTGGGAAAGCAAGGGGACATCGCCCGCCGCGACGGCATAGCCGTTCTCCCCCTCCTTGAGGATATCCGCCACGCCGTCGGTCGAATAGGCGACCGCGGGCACGCCGCTCTTGAGCGCCTCGACGAGCGAGCGCGGGAGCCCCTCCCACAAGGAGGTCAGGACGAAAACGTCCGCCAGGGCTAAAATCCTGGCCGCGTCGCGGCGCCAACCCAGCAATTTGACTCGATGGCCGATTCCCAAGGCCAGGATTCTTCCCTCGACGGCGGGCCTCAGAGGGCCGTCGCCGACGAAGACGAACTCCGCGTCGGGTTTTTCCTTCAAAACCCGCGCGGCCATCTCGATGAAATCAAGAGGATTCTTCTGAGGCTTGAGATTGGCGATGGAAACGACCAAAGGCTTGTGCCGCCCAAGTCCCAGCGACGATTTCTCGCGCCAGCGGTCCGCGAGTCGGGCCGGGAAATCGGCGAGCCTGACTCCGGAGCGGATCAGGACATAGCGCCCGGGAGAGCCTATCCCGAGAGACTCGGCTTGGCTCCAGTTGGCCTTCGATACGAAAATCAGCGCGTCGCTGAGGCGGGCGCAGATTCTTTCGAGGGAGACGTAGAGCTTGCGGACGAAATCCGGCTGCCGGCCGTGAAAGCCGAAGCCATGATAGCTATGGATGACGACGGGCGCGCCGGTGATTCCAGCCGCGAGCCTTCCCAATATCCCCGCCTTCGAACTGTGCGTATGGACGACATCGGGCCTGGCTTTTAAAAAGAGCAGGCAAAGCTCGGCCAGAGCCAGGAAATCCCTGATCGGATGGATTTCCCTGGCCAGGAAGCGCAGGGGGATGACCCGGACGCCGCTGTTGCGGAGGGCTTGCGCCTCCGAATCCAAGAGGCCGCCGCGGCCGCAGGCGAGCGTCCTTTCAAAGCGCGAGGGATCGAGGCGCTCGACCGTGTAGAGGGTGTTCTGCTGGGCTCCGCCCAAGTCCAGGCGGGTGATCAGATGCAGCACTTTCGGCTTTGCGGCCACGCTGCTATTCTACTTATCTTGGCTCTTTCGGAGCTGGTACTTTAAATGCCGCTTCGATTGGGCCCGCTTGACCGCGCGCCGGGGCCTCCCTCGTCGCGAAGGCGCCTTCGGGCTCTTTTTCGCCGTGGCGGGCTCGGCTTGCGCCGGCTTGGCGGGATGGTAGAGGCTTTCGATTTTGAGCGCGGGAAAATAGTGGGCGAGAATCTCTTGACGGCCCTTGCCGAGGCTCGCCAAGCCCAGGGCGCCCGTCTTGCAAAAGCCGAGCCCCCGGCCGTCTCCCGCCCCCCAAAGGATAAAGGAGCGCGGCTTTTTCGCCGGGCCGATCGGCTGGACCGAGAACCAGTTGGAGCGCAGGGAGCCCGGCGAGAGGAAATCGCCGACCGCCTCCGCGCCCTTGAGGCGCATCGTCCCGTAGCGGCCGACGACGCTCATGCCCAGGACGCGCCCCGTTCTCGAGCGGCTCGTCACCAGAAGGGCCTCGACGGGGCCGATGTCCTTGGCGCGCGCGGCGCGAAGGGCGAGATCCTTGGCGTCAAGGATCCGCGCCCAACGGTGCTCGACCGGCGTGTCGAGCCCGCTCGCCAGATCGTAGGAGTCGGCCGGCGGGAAGGCGTGGAGAAAGCGCTCGAGCTCCATCGGCGTCTTGGGAGCGTTGAACTTGGGGGCGTCCTCCACCGACTTCAGGTAGTGGAGGCTCGGATCGGCGTCGGTCTCGCCGCTCTCGGTCAGCCCGCCGCAGTCCTGGTGCCAGAGCGCATGGGCGACGCGCCCGTTGAGGGCCAGAACCTCGCCGGCCGTCGTCACGACGCCCGAGGAAGCCGCCACGAGCTCGGAGGTCACCCCGAGATAGCGCTGGCAGAAGCCGGAGTCGCAAAGATCGCTCCGCTCCATGTTGGGGGTCCCGCGGCTTTTAAGCCAGACCGCCTTCGTGCGGGCCACCACGGCGGCCGCCTCGTAGGCGGCCGGAGGGCTTTTATCCGGCAGGGCCGCCCCCACCGTTCCCTTGAGATATTCCTCGAGCGGCAGGATGTTGACGAGCTTAAAGCCCATGGGCGCCGGGATCACCTCGACCGCGCCGCGAAGCTCCCGGTCCCCGGGATCAAAGCCGTAGCTCTCGAGGAATCGGCCGCTTTTCAAGAGGACGGAGCCCCGCGCGTCCTTGGGCACGATGCGAACCGGCTGCCTGGCCAAGTATTGAACGTTGCCCTGCCCGTCCCGGATCTCGACCACGCCCGTGTCCGGACGATAGCGCAGCTCCCATTGGTCGAGGCCCCGCCCCGCATCGGTGAGCGTCTCGTTATTCTTGACGGCCGCGATCTTGAAGTCGGCGTTGGGCATGAAATAGAGATGCGTCGCCGTCTCGGGGGCTCCCGAGCGGTTTGAAAAGAGAGCCACCCGCAGTTGCGGCCCCAGCTCGGGAGACGGGGCCGGAGGCCGCCCCGCAGGCTTCAGGAAAGGCCTGAAAAGCCTCCGTATCGGAAGTTGCCGGTCGGGGTCGCCGGCGATCCGCCGCCGCAGCTTCTTGATCCGCTCGGCCGCCCAGGACGCCCCGGGGTCCAGGGCGCGGTACCAATTCGTCATGGCCCAGGCGGATTCATTGAGCCCGATCTTGTAATCGAAATTGGAGAGCGTCCGCACGATCTCCAGATTCTGCGGGTCGATCTGCGCCGCGGCCTTTAAATCGTTGAGGGCCCTTTCCTTGTCGTGGAGGAGCATCGCCGCGCGCGCAATTTCAAAATAGACGACCGGCAGCAAATAGGCGCTCTGCGTCTGGGCGCTGTCGAGGTGCGCGAAGGCTCGGCCGGGGCGGCCGTCGTCGAGCTGCGCCATGGCAAGGCCAAGCCGGGCTTCGGCCTGCGTGGACGTCTCCCGGGCGAATTCCACGCCCTTGCGGAAGGCCTTTTGCGCCCCGTCGGGATCGTCGACGGCGAGGAGCGACCATCCGCGCTGGGTCCAGACGAAGCCGTCGGCGCGCGGATCGAGCGAAGCCTTGAGCCAGAAGGCCGCCGCATCCCCGCTTCTGCCCGCGTCGCGCGCCAGAAGGGCCATGTTCGAGACCGGATCGGGCGTTCTCACCCCCAGCATATCGAGATACTTGAAATCGCCGATCGACTCGTCGTAACGGCCCAGGAGAAAGGAGTCGTAGCCGGCGTTGAGCGCCGAAAGCAAATCCGCCGCCCGCGCTCCGGGCGCGCGCCACGCGGCGGCCGCGAGAAGAAGGAGAAGGGGTCCGAGCCTCAATGCCTCCTCCTCGCTCGCCGCTTCGCCGCCTTCGGCCGGGCCTTGGGATAGAGCGGTAGGTACTGCTCACCCCGGCGAGGGATCGCGAGCTCCACGCGGGAAAGCTCTTCAAGAGCCTGCCGCCCGTAGGGCCCCTCCGCCAGGCTCATCGCGGCCTCGGCCCGCGCCTTGAGCCCGTCGACCTGGAAGCCTTCCCGGCGCGAGGCTTCAATGCCGGCAAGGACTCGGGCATAAAGTCGCCGCAGGCGCCGCTCTTTGTCCCGCGCGACTTCCTCCTCGATGGGCCGAGCCAAGGGGCCGGCCGAAGAAGCGGGAGGGTAGCGCCAACTCTCGTAGGCGGACTTGATGGCCGGCCGCTGGCGCCACAGCAAAAACCCGATCACGGCCGCCGCGCCCATCAGCCACAGGGCTCGCGGGGACATAACATCTATGGCGCGTTGGCGGGCTGAGAGCCCTGGGGCGGGAAAGAGGACCCAAAACCGGGCAGCGGGAGAGCCGAGGCGGCTCCCTTGGCGCCCGTCCCGGGCGATGCGGGCGCCGCCGTAGCGCCGGCGGAGGGACGCCGGGACTTGCGAGAATAACGCGCTTTGCGAGAC